>DATLWH010000834.1:0-2836 GCA_035576505.1 Thermoanaerobaculia bacterium
CGCGCGAAACGGGTCGTCGTCACGCTCATAGGGGTGGTTCTGGGTTTCGGCGTGCTGGCTGTGGGCGACTACTACATGAGCCCAACCGAGCACGTGATCGGCTTCCCGTTCCTCGCGCTCATGTTCATAAAGAAACGAGGCGTGTGGCTCGACTATCTTGGGCCCTTCACGGTGCCGGCTCTATTGGCAAACGGCTACGTCGGTTTCACGTTACCATTCATCGCGGCGTCGGTTTGGCTTCGCTCCCGCCAGGAGCCGCCCAACTAAACTAAACTAGCGCTTGCAGCGGTGTGGCCCGCTGCGTTGCGGCCTCGCAAGTGATTTACCATTCCGAGTTCGAGGGCCACGCCGCTGAAGCGCGTGGCCGTTGGGCCTTGAGGAATCTGGAGCAGTGAGTTTGGGGGTCGTGTCTGGAAACTCAACTTATCGCGCAGGCTGACGATCCGGTAAGTTGATCTTCCAGATGCGACCCCAACTTAGTGTCGTCGTGTTCGCGAAGCGCGGCGTACCTCGACATGATCAAAGTATATCCCCCGGCACCGCCAGAAGCATTCGAGAGGAGGCGATATCCGACACGCCCTCCTCCTCGCGCGTGCTACGATTCCTTGCGTGCGACGCGTGTCGAAACGCCCTGAGGGAGAAGACATCCTTCGTGACGCTGCAACGATGCAGAGGACGATGAACCGTTTGCGCGGGGGTGCCCTCATTCCGCGCGGCGTGTACCGGTTCGCGAGTCATGAGGAGGCTGACGAGTGGATGATCAGGACGATCGCGAATACTCACGCGCACCTGAGCTCGAAGACCTCCTCTCGCTCTGCAAAGCACTGAACGCGGAAGGCGTCCGGTACGTCCTGATCGGCGGCTTCGCGGTCATCCTCCACGGATTCGTTCGCGCAACGAAAGACATCCGGTGAGTGTCCCGCTGGGACACGGTGGGTGTACCACTGGGGCACGGTGTGTGTACCACTGGGGCACGGTGCGTGTACAACTGGGGCACGGTGGGTGTACCACTGGGGCACGGTGGGTGTACCACCGGGGTACGCTTCGCGCCAAGTTATTCTGCGGTCGAGGCTTACTCGAACACCATCTAACTGGAATCGTCTGGGATTCCACTTAGATGGTGAGAAATCAAGGCTAAAGCAAGGCTAAAGCTCAGTGCCCGAGGTTCGGGTTCGATCCGGAAGGCGCCGCGGGCGGTTTCTTCACCTGACCGGGAATCGGAGCCTGTCCTTCTTTGATCGCCTCGAGCGTGTCGGGGTTGGAGAGGTCGAGGCGGGCGTTCATCATCTGCTCGCGGAAGCGCGACTCGTAGAGCAACTTGGCCAAGGGGGCCGCATCGACGCCGCCGTGCCCTCCGTGCTCGACGAAGACGACGACCACCATCTGGGGATTGTCTTTCGGCGCGTACGACGCGAACCAGGCGTGGTCTTTGTACTTGTAGGGCAGCCCCTCGGTCTTGACCCAGCCGTGCTGGGCGATGACCTGCACGGTGCCCGTCTTGCCGGAGACGTCCAACCCCTCGATGCGGGCGTTGCCGCCGGTTCCGCCCTCTTCGTTGACGACTTTCCAGAGTCCCAGCTTCACGGTCTCGATCGCTTTCGGCGCCAGGGTAACCCTGTGCAACACCTCGCTGGCCACCTGCAGGCGCTCGACGTGGCCGTCGGGATTCATCTTCTCGATCATCCGTACGACGTGGGGGCGGTAGACCGTGCCCCCGTTGGAGATGGCGGCCATCATGTTGGCCACTTGCAGCGGCGTCACGAGGAGCGGCCCCTGCCCGATGGCGACGGAGATCGTCTCCGAGGGGTACCACTTGCGGTGCTGCTTGACGGCTGCCCATTGCGTCGAAGGAACGAGGCCGGGTTTCTCGCCGTCGAGGTCGATCTTGGAGACCTCGCCGAAGGTCAGCTTGTGCGCGTATTCGGCGATCCTGTCGACGCCAAGCCGCGCGCCGACATTGAAGAAGAAGATGTCGCACGACACTTTCAGGGCGTTGGCGACGCTGACGTCGCCGTGCCCGTTCTTGTTGTAGCAGCGGAAGCGGCGGCCGAAGAAGACGCCGCTTCCGCTGCAGAAGAAGGACGTCGTCGTGTCGATCGAACCCTCGGACAGGCCGGCCATGGCCATGACCGCCTTGAAGACCGACCCGGGCGAGTACAGCCCCTGGATGGCGCGGTTCAGCTCGACCTTGAACGGGTTCGAGGCGATGGTCCGCCATACGTCGGGGGTGAAGCGCCGTGAGTAGACGTTCGGGTTGAAGGCGGGTGAGGAAACCATCGCCAGAACCTCGCCGTTGCGCGGGTCGAGGGCGACGGCGGCGCCGACAAACTCGTTTTCGATGAAGTACTGCTCGGCGCGGCGCTGCAGGTCGAAGTCGATGGTGAGGTAGACGTTGTCGCCGGCCAGCGGCTCTTTGCGCGCGGGACGATACTCGGCCAGCCGGCGGCCGTGGCTGTCGTACTCCCAGTATTGAGCGCCGTCGCGGCCGCGGAGATATTCGTCGTACATCATCTCCACGCCGCGCTTGCCGAGGAGATCGCCCTGTCTCAAGTCCTTGTGCGTGGCCAGGTCTTTGTCGTTGACCTCGCCGATGAACCCCATGATGTGCGCGGCCATGGTTCCGTATGGATAGTTGCGGCGCTGCACCGGCTCGACGTTCAGCTCGGGGAATGCCACGGCCTGGGCCTGGATCGAGGCCACCTGCGGCATGGACAGATCCTCGGCGACCGGGATGGGGCGGGCGATGGGGATGGCCTTTCCCTTCTCGAAGCGTGCTTCGATGTCCTGCGGCGGAGTGGCCAGGACCTGAGCAAGAAAGGCGATGAGCTTCTGACGG
>DATLWH010000835.1:0-2959 GCA_035576505.1 Thermoanaerobaculia bacterium
TCGATCGCCTTTCTCTTCATCGAGAACGCCAAACGCGCCGCCGGCCCGCTGGTGGCCATGTCGCGCGCGGTCGGGCCCATCGAAGAGCAGATCGACGAGCAGCGCGTGGCCGTCGTCGATGTGTCGACCAGGAGGCTGCGCCTCGTCACGCCGGCCGGCATGTACGTCTATCACTTCGACTGGTCACCCGACGGAAGGCAGCTCGTAACCATGGCCGCCCCCGGCTCGGGTGACAACAACTACTGGATCGCCAAGCTGCACGTCGTCGACGTCGAGGCGTCGACGATGCATCCGATCTATACGCCGCAATTCCAGATCGCCGAGCCGCGCTGGTCGCCGGACGGCAAGTCGATCGCGTTCATCGAGGGATTGATGAGCGACGAAGGTTCCACGGGCGGCGATCTGTTCGTGATCCCCTCCGGCGGCGGTGCGGCCCGAAACGTGACACCCGAGGTCAAGGCGTCGGTGACGTCGTTCGCATGGACAGCACCCGATCGGATCACGTGCGGCGAAGATGTCGCCGGCGAGTCGGCCATCGTGCGCATCGATACCGTTAACAGCTCGGCCGAGACGCTCTGGCACGGCCAGGAATTCGTCACCAGCCGCAATCTCATCGGAGCTTCGCTGGCGAGCGACGGCGTGACGTCGGCGGTCATCCGCAGCGGGTTCCGCAGCGCGCCCGAAGTGTGGACCGGCCCGATCGGCGAGTGGAAGAAGATCACCACGACGAACGGCTCCTCCCCTGCCTCGTGGGGTGAGGCGCGCTCGGTCCGCTGGAAGAGCGACTCGTTCGACGTGCAGGGATGGCTGCTCGCTCCCGCGCAGGTGGAGGCAGGGCGCAAGTACCCGCTCATCGTCTGGATCCACGGCGGACCGGCCGCGGCGTCGCTGGCGCGCTGGCCCGATCACCGCGCCGCGCTCCTCTCGCGCCGCGGCTACTACGTCTTCTATCCGAATCCGCGCGGCAGCTATGGGCAGGGAGAGACGTTCACGCGCGCGAACGTCAAGGACTTCGGCTACGGCGATCTGCGCGATGTGATGAGCGGGATCGACGCCGCCGCTGCTTCCAGCCCCATCGACACGACCCGCCTCGGCATCTGGGGCTGGAGCTACGGCGGCTACATGACGATGTGGACCGTGACGCAGACCCAGCGCTTCAAGGCGGCCGTGGCCGGCGCGGGCCTGGCCAACTGGCAGAGCTACTACGGCGAGAACGACATCGACGCCTGGATGATCCCCTACTTCGGAGCCTCGGTGTACGACGACCCGGCGGTCTACGCGCGCAGCGCGCCGATGACCTTCATCAAGAATGTGAAGACGCCCACGCTCGTCGTCGTCGGAGAGCGCGACGGCGAGTGCCCCGCTCCGCAGTCGTTCGAGTTCTGGCACGCCCTCAAGACCCTCGGCGTGGAAACGCAGCTCGTCGTCTATCCCGACGAAGGACACCGCATCGCCAAGAAAGAACACCAGCGCGATATCGCCAGAAGGCTGGTGGCGTGGTTCGACGGACATTTGAAGTGATGGAGGCGGCGTCTCTGGCGGCTCATGCGCGCTTCGCGCGCGCTTGAACGTAGGTCGGACTCTCCAGTCCGACCGGAGCTTGCGCTGCCTATGGTCCATGCGGAGTCCCTGTCACGGCCGGTAAGATTGGAATCATCAGCGCGAAGCGTCAGCCGCAAGAATCGAACGATCGCGCAAGCTCCGGTCGGACTGGAGAGTCCGACCTACGTTCAACGCGCGCGAAGCGCGCATGAGCCCCCTACAGTGCAAGAAGGGATGAACTCTCCCCCACCCCACGTTCTAGCCCTCGCATGAAACGTTCACTCATCCTCCTCGCCTTTCTCGCCACCCCTCTCTTCGCCGACTCGCTGACGTTCAAGGTCATCGGCATCGATTGCGCCTCGTGTGCGCCGCCGGTGAAGCGGGCCCTGGCATCGGTGGCGGGGGTCACGAACGTCAAGGTCGATGTCGAGGCGCAGACGGCCACGGTCGACGTGCCTCCTGGCTTCGACAAGCTCCGGCTGCGCGAGGCGTTGTCGAATGCCGGCTTCGACGCCACGTTTCCGGGAGAGAGGCGGAGCGACATCGAAGCCCTGCCGGCGGACGTCGTCAAGTCGCTCGACATCGTCCGTTACGATGGCAAGTCGGCGCTCGACTTCAACAAGGTGCTCGCGGCCGGCAAGGTCACCATCGTCGATTACTACGCCGACTGGTGCGGGCCCTGTAACGTGCTCGAGTCGAGATTGGAGCGCTATATGGTGGCGCATCCGAATCTAGCCATCCGCCGCGCCGACATCGGCAAGTGGAACAATGCCGCGGCAGCCCAGGCCACACACCTCGGCGCGGAGGCGCTTCCCTACATCCGCGTGTACGACGGGCACGGCAAGTTCGTGACATCGGTAACCGGCGGGATGTGGGACGAGGTGCTCGCGGCGATCGAGAAGGCCAGCCGGTGAGAAGACAATGTTGAACGTTGTGTGTTCAATGTTGGATGTTGAATGAAAGGCCGGACGGAACACCATGACGTTCAACACGCAACATTCACCATTTGACATTCAACATTCGAGGATGCGCGCGGCGTTTTTTTTCCTGACGCTCATCCTCTTCGCATCCTCGCTCTCCGCCTGACCGGCCTGAGCGAATCCCAACCTCTCCGGCGGAGCGGGTCAGACCAACATCATCGGCGTCGATCGCTGGCGCGTCACGCTGACGGCGGCCGAAGGAACGTTCCTCACATCGCACATCGCCGAGTGTCCCGACGTCGCGCCGGAATGCGCGACGATCGTCATCCCGCCGCACAGGCACGTGGTCTCGATCGGCCTCACACACCTCGAGCTGGAAGCCGACTACGGCATCGGCCGCGGCGCGCAGTTGACGCTGCGCATGCCGTACGACGTGAAGGCCATGCGCGTCCGCTACACGACGCTGGCCGGTGACCCCTACGTGCCGCCGTACGGAG
>DATLWH010000836.1:0-2128 GCA_035576505.1 Thermoanaerobaculia bacterium
GCAAAGGAAACGTCGACGTGACGTACGAGATCAGCGGCCCGCTCGTGCGCCGGATGCTGCACAAGGACATCCGGGTCAGCCATGGCCAGAAGGTCATCGGCGGCTTCTATGTCGGGCAGACGGCGTTCTTCAAAGAGCATCTGCGCCTGATGGACGTCGTGCACGAGCTGGTGTGGTGTTTCGAGAACGGCGTCCGGCGCCGTCCCAGCCCCAATCCGGAGCACTGGCCCGGCCGGCCGTCGCGCCGTGCCCGGCTGACGATCAAGGGCGGCAGTCCGAATTTCCGAGGCAACGAAGACACGCTGCGCAGCCTGGTCGTCCACGCCGCGGGGGCGGGCGACCGCCTGCACGTGTTCGACAGCAGCGGCCGCATCCGCATCATCCGGGGAAACACCGTCAGTGCGTGACGCCATGGAACTGCACCCGCTCGATGGGCTCTATGAGGGCCAGCCGATCTTCATCCTCTCCACCGGCACGAGCCTGCGCGGTTTCGATTTCAGGCGGCTCGACGGCCGCATCACGATCGGGATCAACCGCGTCATCGAGTATTACCAGCCGACGATCCTCCACCTGGTCGACAAGACGGCGCAGCAGACGCATGCCGCCGCGCTTCGCCGCTACGAGGGGATCATCATCGCCACGGAAAACGCCGCTCCCCACGACGGGCGCGCCGGCACCTTCGCCATCAGGCACAATGTCGACACGTTCGAGCTGAGCGAGACGATGACCGAGCTGTCCACCTTCGTGGGCCGATCGTTTCGCGACGGCTTCTACGGCGGCGGCGCCGGCTGCACCGCCGTCCACACGGCCATCCTCCTCGGCGGCGATCCGATCTATCTGCTCGGCTACGACTTCTACGAGGACAACGGCCGGCACTTCGACGTCTGGGATCCCACGAAGAATGCCGCCGAGTTGTACGGCATCCCGTTCCACGGCCTCCAGCACATCGCCAGGCAGCCGTGGATCCCGCGCATCTACAACTGCAATCCCCGCTCGCGCCTGACCTGTTTTCCCTTCGCCAGCATCGACGATCTTCCCCTGAGCCCCGCCGCATGAGCGCCGCCCCGTTCCTCTCGCGCAAAACCGGCCAGTTCGCGTACTTCGCGGCGCAGCTCGGCGATGGCGACTGGCGCCGCAAGGACGTGCTCGACTTCGGCGGTAACATCGGCAACATGCTGCGCGATCCCGAGTCGACGATCGATCCACGGCGCTACTGGTGCCTCGACGTGGTCGAGCTCTCGATCGAGCGGGGCCGCGAGCGGTGGCCGGAAGCGCACTGGCAGTTCTACGACCGCTATTGCTTCTTCTTCAACCCGCGCGGCGTTCCACGCCTCCCCGTTCCCGATCTCGGCCAGTCGTTCAACATCGTCGTCGCCTACTCGGTCTTCACCAACACCGATCGCACCGACATGCTGCAGCTCGTGGAGCAATTGCAGGCGTTGCTCGCCCGCGGCGGCGTTCTCGCGTTCACCTACATCGACCCCCATCACCGCTCCTGGCGCGAGGATCCTCGGAACAACTTCCGTTGGCGCCTGGAGAAGGAGAGGGGAGAGGTCTCCTCGCCGAAGGCGCGCGCGATGCTGCGGCGGGCTCAGGACGCGGAGTGGTGCATCCTGGTCAACGGCCAGGACCTCTACGTCGGGACCGAGGAGATTGCACACTACGCCGAGGCAGAGCAGAAGACCCATCACACCTTCTACACGACGGACTACCTGCGGACGCTCTTTCCGCGGGCGACGTTCCGTCCGCCCGTGTACGGCGAAACGCATCATTGCTGCATCATCAGAAAGGCGTCATGAGGGAGTCGGGAAACGTGAACTTCGTGCACGTAACACCGGATCAGAGAAAGGCGTTCGATGACGACGGGTTCCTCGTCGTGCGCGACGTGCTCGACGCCGGCACCGTGGCGGCGTGTCTCGACGCCGGCGACCGGCTGGCGCAGCCGTTTCTCGGGAAATCGGAAGTGCTGGAGCGTCCCGAGTACAACCACCTCGATTTCCGGCCCGGCGTGCTCACGGAGAAGCCGCTCCTCGATCTGGTCTCGAATGTCACCGCCGTGTCTCTGATGCTGCAACTCCTCGGACCGAACATCCATCTGCACTCGACCGCATTGATCTACAAGCGGCCG
>DATLWH010000837.1:0-2455 GCA_035576505.1 Thermoanaerobaculia bacterium
GAAGGCTCGAACGTATGTTGCTACTCAACACGCGCGCGCGAATGACGTACTCGTGAAACGCCCCCTCATCCGCCTGTCGGCACCTTCTCCCCCAGCTGAAAAGCGCTGGGGGAGAAGGGCGCTCGACTGGGTAAAGGGTACCGACGATTCCAGTGAGAGTGTGAGAAATGCGGGTTAGGGACCCTCCACCACACCCCACGCCCCACACCCCACGCCCCACGCCCCACACCCCGTACACTACCGCGCGCAAATGAATCTCTCGCGGCAGATCGCCTGGCGGTACCTGCGGCGGCCGACGGACCGGTTGGTGTCGGCGGTCGGCTTCGTCTCGGTGCTTGGTCTGGTCATCGGCGTCATGGCGCTGGTGATCTCGATGGCGCTGATGACGGGCTATCGCGGCGATCTGCAGCGGAAGCTGCTGGGCGGGAACGCGGAGATCTTCGTCTACTCCATCGGCGGCCCGATCGGCGATACGGCGCGGATCGTGACCGCGGTACGAGGCACCGACGGCGTGGCCGAGGCCGCGCCGGTGCTGTTCAAGAGCGCGCTGGTCACGACCGAGCGCAGCGCCACCGGCACGGAGACGATGCTGAAGGGGATCGAGCCGCAGCGGGGGAAGGCTTCGCCGATGATCGCGAAGATCGTCGGGCCGCGGATGGCCTTCGATACGCCGGAGGGGGAGCGTGGCGTGGCCATCGGCCGCTACCTGGCCACGAGGCTGGGGGTGAGCAAAGGGCAGTCGATCAGCATCACGGTGCCGGTGGAGGACAGCGGCAGCTTCATGCCGCGCAGCGCCTCTTTTGTGGTGACGAACGTCTTCGACACCGGATTCTACGAATTCGATGCGCGCTGGCTCTTCATCGATCTGCGCGAGGCCGAGGCGCTGCTCAACGCGCCAGGCCAGGCGAACCTGCTCGAGGTGAAGCTCGTCCCGGGGGCGAACCTCGACCGCGTGGCCCGCGACATCGACACGCGCACCGACCATCGCTACGCCATCAGCGACTGGCGCGACATGAACCGGCAGCTCTTCTCGATGCTGAAGATCCAGCAGCTCGTCCTCTTCGTCGTGATCGGACTGATCGTGTTCGTCTCGACCTTCAACATCGTCTCCACGCTGATCATGACGGTCCACGAGAAGCGCAAGGAGATCGGCATCCTCTCGTCGATGGGAGCGGAGTCGAAGATGGTGCGGCGGATCTTCGTCTGGTACGGGACGATGGTGGGCGTGCTCGGCACCGCCACCGGCATGGTGATCGGGGTAGTCGTCTGCTGGGTGATCACGCGATACAACCTCGTCTCCTTCCCGCCGGAGATCGCGCAGATCTATTTCGTTTCGTCGATCCCCTTCGTGACGCGGCCGATCGATCTGACCATCATCGGGACGTTCTCGCTCCTCGTCTCGTTCGGCGCCACCATCCTGCCGTCGCTGCGGGCGTCGCGGTTGAATCCGGTGGAAGCGTTGAGGCATGAGTGACGAACGTATAATCCCCACGATGCCCACCCGACTCATTCTCGAAGATGGAACTGTGTACGACGGAGAGGCGTTCGGCGCGACCGCCAACGCCATCGGCGAAGTCGTGTTCAACACCTCGCTGACCGGTTATCAGGAGATCGCCACCGATCCCTCGTACCGCTTTCAGATCGTGGTCATGACGTATCCGCACATCGGAAACTACGGGATCGAGAGCGCCGTGGCGCAGAACGAACAGCCCCAAGTGGCCGGGTTCGTGGTGCGCGACGCCATCGCCGAGCCGTCGAACGCGCGCTCGGAGATGTCGCTGGCCGATTACTTCGCGCGCAACGGCATCTCGGCCATCCAGGGGATCGACACGCGCGCGCTGACGCGCAAGATCCGCAACGAGGGGGCCATGCGCGGAATGATCACCAGCGAGGCCGCCCGCGCCCTCGACAGCATCGTCGAGGAGATCCGCCGCGCGCCGTCGATGACGGGGCTCGATCTCGTACAACGCGTGACCGCCCTTCGTCCGTACACGTTCGACGAGGCTCCGGCCAAGGCCACCAGGCGCATCGCCCTCTACGACTTCGGCGTGAAGCGAGACATCCTTCGCCATCTGTCAGCCGCGGGGTGCGAGGTTACCGTTTATCCCGCCACCACGCACGCCGACGAGATCCTGGCTCAGGGTTTCGACGGCGTGATGCTGTCGAACGGCCCCGGCGATCCCGAGCCTGTGACGTATGCGCAGGAGAACATCCGTCATCTCATCGGCAAGGTGCCGATCTTCGGTATCTGCCTCGGCCACCAGCTTCTCGGTCTGGCCCTCGGCGGGCGGACCTACAAATTGAAGTTCGGCCACCGCGGGGGCAACCATCCGGTCAAGGACCTTCGCAACGGCCGCGTCGAGATCACGGCGCAGAATCACGGCTTCTCCGTCGATCCCGATTCGCTCCCCGAGGCCGATGTGGAGCCGACGCACATCAATCTCAACGATCAGAC
>DATLWH010000838.1:0-9636 GCA_035576505.1 Thermoanaerobaculia bacterium
CGCCAAAACACGTTTTGTGGCGACTTCTCGAATGTCGGATGGCGCGAGGTCAACACGGTGCCGAAAGCGATCCTGTAGTTTGGCAATGTCGACCCGCTTCGAGTCGATGGCCGCGACCACTTCATCGAGCTTTTCCTGTGACGTAACGACGATCCAACAGGGGGCGATGATCTTGCGGGCCTTCAGCAAATTCTTGCTGACCTTGCCGAACTCCTCGATGGTCGCCCGCAGGTCTTCAATCTTGTCGCCGCTACGGGCGACGTGTTGGCCCACTTCGTCGATGATGAAGACGAGTGCCTTTCCAGGGCGCCGTCGACCCCATAGTTCAAATGTGCGCTGGACAACCTTGCTGACTGAGATGGACGCATCCCGGTTCCGCTGCGAGTGCGACCATGAATCAGCCGAAGGATAGGTTATCCGATCGAGCTGGTGGAGAATGGCGCTCGCACGGGACAGCTTCTGCGCTCCGGCCCGGACAGTGGTCCAGTCTTTACCGTGTAGCGACTTGCACGTGGCAATGAACTCCGGAAGTTTGCCTTCGGCCTCGAGTTCGATTTCCAGCTCGGCGATATCGAAGTCCTCGGAGTACCCAAGTTCACGCAGGAGGACGGTGTACATCAATTCGGCAATGCGCTGGGTGACCTTCCGGGTATCGGCTTCCTTCGCCACTTCAAAGAGGATGGCCTCGGTTGGAGTCCTGGCGTTGATGAGGTCGAGCAGATCGCTGATGCGGGAATCGTTCAGTTGAATCTTAAACAGATCAGCGAATTTGCTGCCGACGACCGTTCGATTCTGGAGGGCAAAGCCGAGGTTCTTGGCGAACGAGCTCTTACCGGAGCCGAAGAAGCCCGAGACCCACACACCCACGCTTTCGTTGGGATCGGCGGGAGCCTCAGCGACAGCTTCGAGCAGTTGTCGGTACTGGTCGCGGATACTGTCGGTGGCGATGTATTCGGTGATTTCGGCATGGACTGATTGTTCGTCCGCCTGATCGACCTGGATGATCTCTTCAATCTTGCGACTGAGGTCACGTGTCAGCAGTTCGCCAATTGTCTTCATGTGGGTGTCTCTTGCCTCAGCCGTAGATCTTGACTCGGTAGTTGCCCAGGGCATCCCGGTCTTTCAGGTCCATGAATCGTAGTCCCGTCGTGCCTTCGATGGAGCCGGGATAGAAGAGGATCGTGGTCACCTTCGTCTTGCCATGCATCTTGTCGAGCAGCATCGACACGTGAAAAATCGCCGGCGACATCGCGGCCACACGAGTCAGGAAGACGACAGAATTCTCAGGGTTGATGGTTGCCAGCCGCTCCGCGAGCAAGTCCCACAGTGGTACCCAAACTTTGCTCGACAGGTACGTGGTCAGCTGCTGTTGGGCCTCCACGTAACCTCGTTCTCTCTCCAAAGCGATCGCGGCTTCCAAACCTTCGTCATCATCTTTCTGGTGAACCTGCTCCAAGGCCGACCAGAGCAGTTCCGACATCGGGATGATGTGAACCTCTTTGCCGGCCTTCTCAAGGCGCGTAGCCAAGAACTTGATTTCCCGCCGAAGCTCCCATTCATCGGTTGGGTCGTACCGCATGATCGCGAAGGGCAGGTCGTGGTAGACGTTGATCCGAGACGGAACCGCCTTCAGGTCGCTTTCGAGAGGAGCGAGGCTATCTTTGAGTGAGGACATTCGCGTACTCCTCAAGGGTTTCCGCGGGGAACGTCAAGCGGGTGACGCTGCCAGCGACGTGATACTCCAGCAGATCCCGCTGGTGAGCTTCGAACAGGAACCGCTCGACTCCTTCCTTTGTCAGAAAGAAGAGCTTCCATTCTGGCGCCTCGATCAGCTTGGCTCCTGATGGTTGTTGTTGCTTCAGGAAGAACATGATGTACGCAAACGACTCGACGGGAAGGTAGGGCGGAGTGAGCTTCTTCTTGACAGCACCCTGAAGCACGCCGAAGTCCCGAAGCGCGGAGAGCAGCCCCTGCGCAATGCGAGTAATCGTGGGTTCGGACCAGTGTCCCGTCGTCTTCCCATCTTCCACCCACTTGGCCAAAGGCCTCTCGACGTCATGCACGTTGATGTCCACCAACCCTCGCGCCTGAATGGGAACCAGGATTTCGGTGACGGCATCGTGAAGCAACTGATCCGCACGAGCGGAGTGGAAATAGAGCAACCGTTCGAGAGCGGCGGACGGAAACCTTCCACGGACGAGGGCAACCAGCGCCCTCGTGACTGATTCCTTCGCGAGGTAGCGCTGTCGAAAAATCGCCAGGATGTCCTCGACGCGAGAGCGGGATGCTTTGCCGAAAACGTTGTCCCGCTGAATCCGGTCGATGTTCTTGCCAACCGAGGCCCTCGCATCCCAGTGGGAGAGAAGGGTCTTGGTGTCCCCGATCAAGGCTCCGGCTTTGATGATCTTCGAGGAATACGGCGCGGAGGACCGCGGCCGCTTCCCCCGGCTCGTTTTCTTTCGCTCCACCATCCGTGGTCATACTAGACGATGGCCACTCGCGAGAAACGCGCAAGTTTGCCTCCTGCTCTTCGCTATCCTCCTCGTGTGCGCGATCTTCTCCTCGGCATCGCCCGATGCCGCAACATCGACCGAGCTCGATGTTCAAGCTCCCATCCATGCCACGCGATCGTCACGTCGCAGGTGACGACAGGCGAGGTGTTTCAGTTGCCCGAACCGTGGAACGGCCGACTCGCGGAAGCCCCGTTGCTGTTCGTTTCGAGCAACCCGACCATCGGTACCCGTGCTGAGTTCCCTCGCGATACCTGGGACGACGAGGTGATCGAGGACTTCTTCGTGAATCGTTTCGGCGAGGGCATGAAGCCATGGACAAAGGGTGGCAACCGAGCACTACTCGCCGACGGTAGCCACGCGAAGGCAAACCATTTCTGGTCGTCGATTCGGAAGCGAGCGGTCGAATTGTTCGAGCGTGCGGTCGTTCCGGGGCTTGACTACGCTCTGACCGAAGTCGTGAGATGCAAATCGGATGCTGAATATGGTGTTCGGGAGGCTGCCGGCGAGTGCGCAGGCCGCTATCTGTTGCCAACGTTCGAGGCGTCCGAGGCGACGTTGATCGTTACCCTCGGTCGAGTCGCCGAGGAGTACCTGCGCAAAATCGTGAAGTTTGATGGTCCGCTGTCTTCGCCGACGATGATCGGTGGGCGGGATCGTGTTGTTGCTGTTCTGCCGCACCCGAACGCGCATGAAAAGAGGACCTTCTTGAATCGCTTCGATGAGCGAGACCTCGCAGAGCTGCGGAGACGGCTTCGAGCCTAAAACGAGTGGCTGGCCCCATAAGCGTCCGCGAATTGGTCGTGAAGCAGCTGCATCGCTCTCAGCACTTCGAGAGTCTTCCAGTCCGCGTCTTCGGCGGAATGCGGGGCCACGATGGTGGCGACGATCCACTAGATTCGTGATTCGCTCTGGCCTCCCGCTAAGCGCCGGGCTCGTTCTCACGCTCGTTCGATTACAAAACCGCACAGAATAGCCATCGATAGTGATTGCGACATCCTCACCCGTGAAACCGCTAGCCAACTCGATTCCGATCGCAAGCGTCTCCTCCGCGATGTAATCGCGCAAGGCATCGGTCGCCGCACGCAGGTCGGGCGCGACATCCACGCGTATCCGGATGCGGTCGGTGATCTCGCCCCTTCTTCTTCCGCGGTTCTTGCTTCCATCTACCGAGAAGCCGTGAACACCCATGCCGCACCAGCACCATCCTTGTCAAAGCTCCCTCCTACCATCGCTGTGTTGCCGTCACCTGACAAAGAGACCGATATGCCCTGATTCGCGAGCCCAACGGCGCCGGATCCAAGCAGCTTCGTTCCCTGCTGGCTCCAGGTGTCGCCGCTTCTCGTCCAGACCCAAGCAGCGCCGGCGCCACCGTTATCAAAGACTCCTCCAAGGATTGCTCTGTTGCCGTCACCCGAGATCGAAGCGGAAAAACCCTGCTCGGGACTGGCGACGGCGCCAGACCCGACCAGTTTCTCGCCTTGCTGTGTCCAAACTCCACCGCTCCTCGTCCATATCCATGCTGCTCCAATCCCGCCGTTGTCGAGGAAACCGCCTACGATCGCCGTGTTACCGTCCGCTGAAAGGGAGACTGATTGACCCTGGGCACTCCCGACGTCGTTCGAACCGATCAGCCTGCCTTCCTGCCTCCAGGCGCCAGCGCTTCTTGTCCACACCCATGCACCGGCTCCGGGGCCTCCGATGATCGCCGTGCTGCCGTCGTTCGAGAGAGACACGGAACGACCCTGAAGACCGAGGCCATTCGAGCCGACCAGCTTCGGCCCCTGCTGCGTCCAGACGCCACCGCTCCTCGTCCACACCCACGCGGCCCCGGTTTGATTGTCGTCGAGGTAACCCCCGACAATCGCCGTATTGCCATCAGCCGAGAGTGCCACGGACTCGCCCTGTTGAGAACTCCCCGACGCGCCCGAGCCCACCAGTTTGGCCTGTTGCGTCCACGCCCCGCCGCTGCCCTTGGTCCAGATCCACGCCGCGCCCACACCACCATTGTCGAGAATCCCTCCGACGATGGCGGTCGCGCCGTCGTCCGACAAGGACACAGAAATGCCCTGCGCGGCAGCGCCGAGCGCTCCCGAACCCGTTAGTTTGGCCCGCTCGGACCATACACCGCCGCTCCTCGTCCAGAACCCACGCCGCCCCGGTGGCATTGTTGTCGCCCCATCCCCCTACTACCGCAGTATTTCCGTCGCTGGAAAGAGACAGGGAAAGGCCTTGCAGGGCAATCCCTGCCGCATCAGTCGCCACTAATTTTGGCCCCTGTTGCGAGAAGGTGGACGCGATCGTAGCTCCAGTAGCGTAGATGCTGGTTCTGGCTTCGACCGAAAGCCCGGAACGCTCGACGATGATCTTCGGTGTAAACGTGCCACTGCTCGCGTACTGCACCATCCAGTGATCCGACCAGGACGTGGTGACGCCGCTGCACCACCAACCGCCGTTGTCGCTCCCGGCGCAAGTACCCGGTGCGGTCGCAACGAACCCGCCGCCGCACTGGGCGACGGCAATGTTGGAGTCTGTGCCGGTGTAGGAGCAGTTCGGCCAGACACGGAAGGTGAGCGGGCCGGTGGCAGTTCCACCAATTCCGATCGATATCTGGGTCCACGTATTCGGCGTTGTATTTGAGGGCGCGCTGATGTTCGCGATGAGCGTGGATGTTGGCGGCGGTCCGGCAGCGTGCCTGCGCGGCGACCCCTCCGCTCGAAAGATCGCCATCACCGTGGCGTTGCCGGCGCCGGTCAACGTGCACGTCGTTGACGATGCGTTCGTATTGGCCAGCCCACAGTTCGTGGCGATCCAGTTGCTGAACTGGTAGCCGCTGTTCGGCGACGCGAAGATGCCCACGTCCGTGCCGCCCGTGTAGCCGCCGGCACAGTTCTGCGGCGTCGAGATGTTCGCGATACCGCCGCCGCTCGGGCTCGCGTTCGCCGTGAGCGAGTAGCAAACCGGCGGAGCGACTGGCGTGAATGCGGCGGTCACCGTGGCGTTTCCGCCGCCGGTCACAGTGCACGTGGTGGAGGATGCGCTGGCGTTCGCCAGGGTGCAGTTTGAGGCAATCCAGTTGCTGAACTGGTAGCCGGTGTTCGGCGACGCCGCGATCGCGGCGGCCGTACCGCCGGTATAGCCGCCGGCACAGCTCTGCGGCGTCGAGACGCTCACGGTGCCGCCGCCGCTCGGACTGGCGTTCGCCGTGAACGAGTAGCAGGCCGGGGCGACCAGCGTAAACGTGGCCGTCACGGTGGCATTGCCACCGCCGGTCACCGTGCACGTGGTCGAGGATGCGTTCGCGTTGGCGAGGGTGCAGTTTGAGGCAATCCAGTCGCTGAACTGGTAGCCGCTGTTCGGCGACGAGACGATGGCGGCGCTCGTGCCGCCGGTGAAGCCGCCGGCACAGTTCTGCGGCGTCGAGACGCTCGCGGTGCCGCCGGCGCTCGGACTCGCGTTCGCCGTGAGCGGGTAGCAGGCCGGGGCGACTGGCGTGAACGTGGCCGTCACGGCGGCATTGCCGCCGCCGGTCACCGTGCACGTGGTCGAGGATGCGTTCGCGTTGGCGAGGGTGCAGTTTGAGGCAATCCAGTTGCTGAACCGGTAGCCGCTGTTCGGCGACGCCAGGATGCCGGCTGCTGTACCGCCCGTGTAGCCGCCGGCGCAGTTCTGCGGCGTAGAGACGCTCACGGTGCCTCCAGTGCTCGGACTGGCGTTCGCCGTAAGCGGGTAGCAGGCCGGGGCGACCGTCGTGAACGTCGCCATCACGCTGGCATTGCCGCCGCCCGTCAGGGTGCACGTGGTCGAGGATGCGTTCGCGTTGGCGAGGGTGCAGTTTGAGGCAATCCAGTTGCTGAACCGGTAGCCGCTGTTCGGCGACGCGACGATGGCGGCGGACGTACCGCCCGCGTAGCCACCGGCGCAGTTCTGCGGCGTCGAGACGCTTGCGGTACCGCCAGCGCTCGGGCTTGCGTTCGCCGTGAGCGAGTAGCAGGCCGGCGGAGCGATCACGAACGTCGCATTGATCGTCTTGTCCGCGTCCATCGTGAGCTGCAATGGGCTCTGATTCCCGTTCGCGTCACCACTCCAGGTGCCGAACACCCAGCCGCTATCGGGAACGGGCGTTAGCTGCACGATCGTGCCCGCTGCATAGCCAACCTGATTGGGATTGACGTCGACATGGCCGTTTCCTGACGGGTTGACCGTCAGATGCAGGGTGACTCCAGGAGGCAGATCGGTAGCCCGCACCCGCGTCTGCTCGGAACCGATCGAATGCGTCTCCGCCGACGCCTGCAGCCCCACGGTTGCGTGAGCTGACAACGAGCCGAAAGAGATCGATCTGCCGTCGGCGCTCCAAACCACAGAGCTGTAGTTCTGGCCAGCGGGGGCATAACCCGAAAACGACGAATTGTTGATCGGCTTCCACAGAATGCCACCTGCGACGTTCTGATCGACGCGATCGAGGAACATGACCTGCTGCCCCGAGGGCGAAACGATGTACCAGCCGGTGCTGGGATTGAAGATGTAACCCCACAGCACCTGATGCGTTGTGTTCGACAGCGCCTCGCCGACCGGGCTCAGCGGTCCGAGCGCGCTGCCGATTTGTACAGTTCCGCCATCGGGCGCAACGACCACGGAGGCGAAATTCCTGCCGGCCGGCTGGTATCCCTGGAACGATGCGTTGTTTACCGGCCTCCAGTAGATTCCAAAGGACGTGTTCTTGTCGACTCTGTCCAGGTACAGCACCTGCTCGCCGGCTGGCGAAACGATGTACCAGCCGCTGGTCGGCTCCATGATGTAGCACCACGCCACCGTCTGCGCGGTATTCGCCAGAGCGGTAACGAGAGGATCGGTGCTGGTGGAGCCGCCGGAGGTGAAGTGAAACACGTTGTACCAGAGGTTCCAGAACAAATAGTTGCCACCAGGAGGTGGGACACCGATCACTGGAGTATAAGCATACAGACCGGCTGTCGCTGTCGTGGTGACAGAGACGGTGCCGTCTGTAACATACCGTACCACATTCAACGCCCAGGGGTTAAACCTGACGTCTTTATAGTTCGAGATATTGTTCAGGTAAAGGCGGAATTGTCGCGTACCGTAATGAATCTGGTCCACGAACTTGATCACCGTCGGATCGTGGCAACTGTCCCAGCCCATCGCGCAATAGTCCGGATTGGCGCTACTCGACCGGATCAACGACCGTTCTTTCTCGAGCGTCGTCAGAACAAGATAAGGGCTGATTCCATACGTCTGACAGGCGTCGTAAATGATTTGCGCCGCCGAGCTTCCTCCGGAGCTGAATCTCGACAATGGACCGTTGTACGAGGCAAGAAAGGACTGGATCGACGATACGGTCATCGCATTGAAGTCCGTTAGCTGAGCGTCTGTGATGATGGTGTTCTTGTCAAACGCCGCTGCGGCATCCAGCTCGATCGCATGGCGCTCTTCCAGCGCGGAGGAGAGGTCGTGGTCCGCGATGTCGATTGCAATGGTCGCGGTCTGCGATGTTTCTGTACCGCTCCCGTCCAAAGCGACGATCCTGTACGTACGAGTGCCGGCCGCGGTTCCGGCGTCATCAAGGAAAACCGTCTGGTCGAGCGGAGTGGGCGTGAGAAGGCTCCAGCCGCTGCCATCGGCGAGGTAAACATTAAAGCGCTGGCCTGGTACCTGAGGGTCGCGCTCCCATACAACGTGAACTACGTGGCCGCTCTGCCACGCCAGAGCCGGCTCGGGTGGCAATTGGCCAGGAAGGGCGTTGCCAGTCGCGACAGCCAACCCTGGCCAGCAAACCAGTGTGAAGAGAAGAACGCGTAGAAAGCTAGAGTGTGACATCAGTCCTCCGCAAGTTATCGATGATTTGATCTGTGTCGTCATCGATTCGATTCCTAAGTTCGCCTGGTTCTACGGAGCAAAGCGTTCAGGAATCGTCGTGCGCTCGTACAGTGACGACCGGGGGGGCTGCATGGCAGATCCGGACCGTTGTACTTTGAGGCGCACCCAAGAGACTTACAGAGCCAATTTTGCTCCGTACGTCCAGGGTAGGACGATCGTGATGAGCGACTCACAGGCCTTGAGATCGGTGCCGATTGCCAAAGGAACTATGATGAGCGGTAGGATGAAACTGCCGGCCGGTTCAATCGAGGAAACTCCCCGCCGTCAAAACCCGGAAGCAGTAACAGGGAGACCTGCATGAATCCGTTGAGCACTCTCAAAGGCCGAGGCTTTCTCGACAACACCACCGATGACGAGGCGCTGTTCGCTGAGCTGGCGTCGGGTCAACAATCCGTGTACGCAGGCTTCGACCCCACTGCGCCAAGCCTCCACGTCGGCCACCTTCTGCCGATCATGGCCCTCGCTCACCTTCAGCGAGCGAACCATCGTCCTATCCTTCTTGTCGGAGGTGCGACGGGAATGATCGGTGACCCCAGTGGCCGTTCGACGGAGCGCGGGCTCCTGACCCCCGAGGAAGTGGATCGAAATGTAGAAGGCATTCGTGCGCAGGTAGCCCGTTTCCTCGACCTTGACGGCCCTCAGGCGGCTCGCATCGTGAACAACGCCGACTGGATTGGCCCGATCTCGCACCTGGAATGGCTGCGAGACGTGGGGAAACATTTCACGGTGCCCTACATGCTGGCGAAAGAGTCGGTACGTTCTCGCCTCGAACAGGGCGTCTCCTACACGGAGTTCAGCTACATGCTGCTCCAGGCGTACGATTTCCTTCATCTGTTCCGGACGCATGGATGCCGTATCCAGTGCGGCGGGAGCGAACAGTGGGGAAACATCACCGCGGGAATCGACCTGATCCGGCGGGTCGAAAGAAAACAGGCCTTCGGGATGACCTTTCGTCTGCTGACGACGTCCTCGGGTGAGAAGTTCGGCAAATCCGCGGGCAACGCCGTCTGGCTGGACGCCAACGCCACCACTCCTTTTGCGTTTCACCAGTACTGGCTCAACACCGCCGATTCCGAGGTCGGGGCGTTGCTTCGGCTATTCACCTTCCTCGACATCGATGCCATCGATGACCTGATGAACGAGCATCATCGAAATCCGGAGCGGCATGAAGCGCAGGCCGCCTTGGCTGACGAGGTCACGCGGATGGTGCACGGCGCAGACGGATAGATCGAGC
>DATLWH010000839.1:0-10155 GCA_035576505.1 Thermoanaerobaculia bacterium
ACCCCGCAACCGCGAGACCGCAACCCCGAGACCCCGAGATCCCGAGACCCGCAACCCCGAGACCCAGCAACCGCGCAACCCAGCAACTCTGCAACCCCGAGACCGCGCGACCCCGCCATCAATCCCCAGAAATAATCCCCCCCAACACATCTCCGGCCAGTCCGCCGAGGCCCTTCGATTCATCGCGGTGGCCGCTTCCGGCTGCCGCGGCCATTAGGCGATTGGCGAGTCGGCTGAAGGGGAGGGTCTGCAAAACGACGTGGCCGGGGCCGGTGAGGGTGGCGTAGAACAGACCCTCGCCTCCGAAGAGGGCGTTGGTGAAACCGCCCACGAACTGGATGTCATAAGCGACCGTATCGGCCATCGACACGATGCAGCCGGTGTCGACGCGCAGTTGCTCGTCGGGGGCGAGGTTGAACTCGAGCATGTTGCCGCCGGCGTGAAGAAAGACCAGCCCCTGGCCGCTGATCTTCTGCAATAAAAAGCCCTCGCCGCCGAACAGGCCCGCTCCAAAACGCTTCGTGAAGGCAACGCTCAGGTCGACGTTGCCGATGGCGCATAGGTAAGCGTTGCGCTCGGCCAGGATCGTCGTGTTGTCGAGCTGGATGGGGAAGATCTTGCCGGCGATCGGGTTCGCCAGCGCCATGTGGCCGGTGGCGCTATCGCAATGGAAGACGCTCATGAAGAGTGTTTCGCCGGCCAGGAATTTGCGCATCAGACCCTTCATCAGTCCGCCCTGCATCTTGGCCTGAAGGTTGATGCCCGGCCCCATATACAGCATGGCGCCGGCCTCGGCGTAGATCTCCTCCCCCTGGTGCAGTTGGATCTGCAACGCCTGCATCACATCGCCTACGATCTTGTAGTCCATGGATCCTCCGTGGAGGGGATTTTGTCATGTTGCGGGGGTCGGGTGTCGGGGGTCGGGTGTCGGGTGTCGGGGGTCGGGGGTTAGTAGATTAGTAGATTAGTGGATTCGTGCTTGGCGCTCTCTCTGATCTACTAATCCACTAATCTACTGACCGACCCCCGACCCCCGACTCCCGACTCCCCACCCCACGCCCCACCCCCCACCCCCCACCCCCCACTCCCCACCCCCGCGTCCGAGAGACAATGGCGCCGTGCCGCGCACTGAACCGCTGCCGCTGCTCGAGGCGCTCGCGCAGCTCTATCCCGACTCGTCGCGAACGACGCTGCGGCAGATGCTCCAGAACGGCCGCGTCCGGGCGAACGGCGAAACGGAGAAGGATGCGAAGCGCATCATCGAACCGGATGAGATCCTCGAGGTCATCGCCAGGAGCGATCAGCGCGTGCTTCCTCCCGGCATCGCCATCCTCCATGAAGATCGCGACATCATCGTCATCCTCAAGTCGCAGGGACTGCTGACCGTGGCCACGGAGAGGGAGCGGGAGGCGACGGCACAGGCATACCTGAATGCGTACCTCGGCAGCGCGGGGGAGGATCGCATCCAGGTCGTACACCGCCTCGACCGCGAGACCTCGGGAGTGCTGGTCTTCGCGAAGAATTTCTTCGCGCGGGAGCGCCTCAAGGAACAGTTCATGGTCCACAGCGTCGAACGGATCTACGTCGCCATCATCGAAGGAGCGATCGAGCCTCCGGAGGGGACGATCGAGTCGGACCTGTTCGAGCAGCGCGACCTGAGAATGATCAGCGTCGATGCCCATCCCGACGCCAAACATGCGGTCACGCATTACCGGACGATCGCCACGAAGGGGCCGTACTCGATGCTGGAGGTGACGCTGGAGACCGGCAGAAAGAACCAGATCCGCGCGCATCTTTCAGAGGCAGGCCATCCCGTGGCCGGCGACAAGATGTACGGCGCCAGGACGAACCCTCTCGGCCGCCTCGGCCTCCACGCCAAGCTCCTCGGCTTCGATCATCCGACCACCGGCAAGCACCTGGTGCTCACCGCCGCGCTGCCGAAGTCGTTCCGGGATGTGCTGCGATAAGGCAGCGGCTACGCCGCGTTGTCGGCCTCGTCAGGCGAAGTCCTGTTAGCATGGAGCGATGAGTGACTACACAGCAATCGTGCAGAAGTCCGGTGAATGGTGGATCGGCTGGGTGGAGGAAGTGCCCGGCGTGAACTGCCAGGAACGTACGCGCGAGGAGCTCATCGAGACACTGCGAGTCACCTTACACGAGGCCCTCGAAGCGAGGAACTGAAGTACCGCTTTCGCTGGACCGGGCACTTGCGCACAAATGTAGGTCGGACCTCTCGAGTCCGTTCAGAGATAGCGATCGAATTACACGCCGGAGGCGTGACGGACATTAGCCGGTGGCAAGCGCCATAGGCGCGCCGCCACCGGATCAAATCGCGATCACACCTCGACCCCGGCAGGGGTCGCGGGATCGCGCTCCGGCACCCTTCCAGGGTGCGAACATTGTGGGTTCGGTATCCGGTGGCGGCGCGCCCTTTGGCGCTTGCCACCGGCTAATGTCCGTCACGCCTCCGGCGTACACAAGCCGCGAAATCCAGGGACAGCCGACAACAAGGCGGACTCTAAGGCGGACAACGTGCTCAGCCGCGTAATTACTGGAAACTGACCGCCAGCTTCGATCCTTCTTCGCGATGGATCGTGTCGACGAAACGGATGTTGTTCGTCTTGAGCGACATGAAAAGAGACGAGGTGCGGATGCCGCCGCCGAAGAAGCGGACACCGCGCAGAAGGTCGCCGTCGGTCACGCCGGTGGCGCAGAAGATGATGTCGTTGCCCGAGGCCAGCTCCGCGGTGTCGTAGACCCTTTCGCCATCGGTGTACCCCATCGACTTGAGGCGTTCCTCCTGCCACTTCTCCAGCGGCTTGAGGCGTCCCTGCATACGGCCATTGAGGCAGCGCATGGCCGCCGCGGTCAGAACGCCCTCGGGCGCGCCGCCGATGCCCATGGCCGCGTGAATGCCGGTGCCGCGCACCGCGGCGGCGATGCCGGCGGAGAGGTCGCCGTCCGTGATCAGCTTGATGCGTGCTCCCGCCTCGCGGATGTGGGCGATGAGGTCGTGATGCCGTTCGCGGTCGAGGACGACGATGGTCAGCTCATCGACATCGCGCTGAAAGGCCTCGGCGATCTGATTGAGGTTCTCGTGCACGGAGTGGGTCAGGCTCACGTAGTCGGCCGCGGTCGGGCCGACGACGATCTTGTCCATGTAGACGTCCGGTGCGTTGAGCAGGCCGCCTTTTTCCGACGCCGCCAGGACGGCGATGGAGTTCGCCGAGCCGGTGGCGCAGAGATTCGTCCCCTCGAGGGGATCGACGGCGATGTCGATCTCGGGGTAGATCTCCCCCTCCGTCCAGCCGCGTCCCAACGGCTCGCCGACGTAAAGCATCGGAGCCTTGTCACGCTCTCCCTCGCCGATGACGACCGTTCCGCGCATCTTGAGCCGGTTCAGCTCTTCGCGCATCGATTCCACGGCCACCTGGTCCGAGTATTTCCGTTTGCCGTAGCCCATCGTCCGGGCCGCGGCGATGGCTGCTTTTTCTGAAACGCGCAAAAAGCCGATTTCGAGACTGGATTCCATGACGCTCCGTTCGTGCGAATTTGGCGGCGCAGACTCTAGCAGAATCCGCCGGACGGAGCGGTGCGGAAGACTGGCGCGGTAGCAAGCCCGCCTTGCAGGCCGGCGGCGCCCTGGGCAACTAGCGCCGCCGGCCGTGCCGAACTTACTCCACGACGACGGTCATCTTCATGTTGCCGTGACCGGAGCCGCAATAGTGGTCGCAGATGGCCGGAAAAGTGCCGGCTGCATCGGGTGTGATGGTGATCTGGCCCGGTTTCCCGTCGTCTGCGTCGAGGTCGACGCCGAGGGGTTTTACGAGCAGACCGTGGGGGCGGTCGGTGCTGACCAGGCGGATCGTGACCGCCTCGCCCCGCTTGAGCGTGATCTGTTTCGGGTTGAACTCGAACCGTTTGGCGGTGATCTCCACGACGCGGGGCGCCGGTGTCTGCGCGGAGCCGAACTGCGCCGCGGCGACGAGGGCGACGAGAATGATGATGATGGCTAGGCGTTTCACAGGCTTTCTCCTCCTCGGAGCATTTGTTGAATCCCTTCCGTGCCGGAGACCTCGCGGAGCGACAGCTCGACATCGTTGATGCCGGCCGCGAACGGCCGCGCCGCCGTGCTGCCGCTGACGGTGCGAATGCCGAGGTTCCGGAACGGCTGCTGGGGGTTGAACGGCAGCGGCTTTTTCTCGCTTGTTGAAGGATCGGGGAAGGCAAAGATCAGCGAACGCGCGGAGTGATGCTGCGCGGTGCCGATCGAGTTGTGCTCGGCGCGATGGATGTGTCCGTAGAGGACGGTCACGCTTTCGTACGGCGCCAGGACGTTCATCACGGCGTCGCCGTCGGCGGTGAACCACTCCCACTCCGGCTTGAGGTCGAAGAGCGGCCGGTGGGTGAAAACGACGATGGGCGCCGTCTTCGGGTAGCGGGCCAGATCCTGTTTCAGCCATGCGATCTGCTCAGCGCCGACGATCGGCTTTCCGTGAGAGACGTTATCGAGGGCGATGAAGTGCGCTCCGCGGTGGTCGAACGAGTAGTGCGTCTCTCCGAAGTTCTCGCGGAACAGGACGCCCCCGTCGAGGGCGGCGTCGTGCTCTCCCGGCACGTGCATCCGCTTCTTCACGCGCAGGCGGTCGCTGATCGAACGGAAGGCGGCGAAGCGTTTGGCGTGTTCGGCCGGATCGTCGCTGTCGTGCGTCAGATCGCCCGTAAAGAGGATCAGCTCCGGCTGTGGATCGAGAGCGTTGACGACGTCGACGGCGCGCTCGAATGCCTTCGTGCCGAGCGGATCGGGCGGCCCCTGGAACCCGACGTGTGTATCGCTGAGCTGGACGATGGAGAAGGGCCCGGTCCCCTCGCCGTTCTGCCGTTGAAAGAGGCGCGACATCGCGGAACCGCGTGCCGTTGCGGCCAGCGGAGAGAACTGCAGAAGCGCCCCGGCGCCGATCGACATTGCGGAGACGCGCATGAAGGCGCGGCGGTCGAATTCTTTCTTCATGGTTTTGTTCCTTTCGAGGTATGCAACTGGGATCGGGCTTTTTTCATCCATTCGTCAGTTACATGGAGTAGAAGTGCTTCGGATGACGCAGGACCTGGCTGACCCGCGGTCAGCGTTCGAGGAGTTGGCCTTGCCGCTCTTCGAGCCGCTGTACAACTACGCCCGCTGGCTGACGCGCGATCCGATCGAAGCGGAGGACCTCGTGCAGGAGACGTATCTGAAGGGAGTGCGCGGCTTTGGCTCGTTTGCGCCGGGCACGAATTTCCGAGCCTGGATGTACCGCATCCTCCGCAATACCTTTCTGACATCGCGCAGCGGTCTGCGCGCCACCCCGCCGCTCTCGATCGACGAAGACCCCGATCAGTTCGAGCAGATCAGCGTTTCGGAAACGCCGGAGTCGCTCTTCCTGGCCCGCGCCGACCGCGAGGCGCTGGGGCGGGCCATCGAATCGCTGCCGCTACCGTTCCGCGAGGTGCTGGTCCTGGCGGATGTCGAGAACATGAGCTACCGCGAGATCGCCGAGACGCTGGCCATTCCCGTCGGCACCGTCACCTCGCGGCTCATTCGGGCGCGGCAGAAGGTGCGGAACACGCTGCGAGGCGAACGATGATGCGCGACCTGACAGCAGAAGAGATCGAGCGGTATGCGGACGGTGAGCTCGATGCCGGCGCGGTGGCCGAGGCCGATGCGCACCTGCGGGAATGCGCCCGCTGCGCGGGCGCCGTCTTGTCGGTGATGCAGATGAAGAGCGCAATTCGGGCCATGCCGCGCTTCACGCCGCCCCCGGCGTTGCGGGCACGAGTGCTGGCACGCCCGGCGCGAAGCGCGCGGGGAGCGTGGTGGCTAGGGGCGGCTGCAGCCGTAGCGCTGGTCTTCGCAGGCGCCGGGCTGCTGCGTTTCCGGGAAGCGACTGCCGCCCAGCTCGTCGACCTCCACACCACGATTCTGGCGAGCGCGAATCCAGTCGATGTTCTGTCGACCGACCGCCACACGGTGAAGCCGTGGTTCGAAGGAAAGCTGCCCTTCGCAGTCGACGTTCCCGATCTCGCCCAGCCGTTCCATTTGATCGGCGGGCGGGTCATCTATTGGCATGGTCAGCCGGGCGGATACCTGTTGATCGCCAAGGGAGCGCATCGCATCTCGCTCTTCGTCTTCGCGGAGGACGCGGTACCGCGCGCGATCGCATCCCGGGCCGGTATGACCATCGCCGTCTGGCGGACGAGGGGACTCGCGTATGTCGCCGTCGCCGACGTTCCGGCCGAGGATCTCGAACCGCTGCGGCGGGCGTTCGTGCGGGATTGAATGGTGATCTGTCTCCTGAGGCTGCCGCAGCCGCGCCTCAAATGTCGGATTTTCGCTCTAATCAGACGTCGCGGCGGAGGACGCCGAAGGACCCCCTGCGCGCTTGCCGGCTCGGGTGGTGGTACTTCTCGATGCAAGCGCGCGGGGGGTCCTTCGGCGTCCTCCGCCGCGGGAATCACATTGGCGCAAGCATCAACAATTCGTACCGCGGCTGCGGCAGCCTCAGGATGACAGGTTTGGATGACGCGCGTCGCCTCTATCCGGTGCTCAACACGGGCCGCTCCTCCTGATGATGGATCCGTCCGCCGAGGAGCGCGGTGCGGGCCGCCGCGGCAAGGCTGATGAGGATGGCGAACGCGATCACGATCTCGAGCCAGCGGGGACGCGTACCGCGGCGGTGACCGACGAACAGGGCAACGATGGCCAGGCCGCCGGTGATGCAGGAGACAGTCAGGAACCATCCCGCCGCATCGTCGTGCGGGCCGATCATCTTCGTGTCGACGCCGGCGATCGGCGGATTGGCTTTCGTCAGGAAGTCGGCGGCGCCATCGCCCGACCAGTCGGCTCCGGCCGCGCAGAGCGCGGAGATGATGGCCACGATCAGTCCTGCCGTAACGAACTCACGCCTCGATTTCCATAATCCGAAGACCGTCAGGCAGAGCGCAAAGAACTCTCCGAACAGCGGCGAGTGATTGATGGCCAGGTGAATGTGAACGACGCTGAAGTCCATGATGCCTCCGGCATGCGATTTCTTTGCCTAACCGCGGTCTCGCGGTCTCGGGGTTGGGGGTCTCGCGCGATGTTCCTGACGTACTAACTGCCGAGGGCCCCCGAAAATCCCGAAGCCGAAACCGGCCACGCCGCGCCCGCCGTTGACAAAGCCTGTGACGAGACTTACTGTATTAATGCATGCGTACACTGCGCGTTCTAACCGCCTCGCTGATCATTGCTGCTTCGGCAGATGCCGCCATCCGCGTGACGGCGAACGGGGAGCCGGCGGCAGGGGCGGAGGTCTGTGGGTTTCGCGCGGCGTCGGCCGCGACGCCGTTCCGGCAGTTGCTGTCGGCGAACGAGATCGTCTGCGGCGCGGCGCTTCCGCCGGGGCTCTGGAACGTCTTTGCCCGGCGCGGCAGCGCTCAGATCAGCTCGCGGAGCGTGCTCGTCGACACGCGTGAGCCGCTGCCGGACGTCGAGCTCCGCCTCGAGCCGGCGGCCAGCATCTCGTTCTCCGCGCTTCCCCAGGGGACGCACGGCGTGGTCTACGTCACCGACAGCGTGAGCGCCTTTCCGGCCGGGAGCGACGGCGTAGCGCTCGTGCCGGCGGAGCGCGATCTCCTTCCACTGGCCGCGCGCGACGGCGTTCCGGTTGCGGTCGGCGAGCCGCTCCGTCTGAGCGCGGGCGCGCGGCAGGCGGCGGCGTTCGGGCCGAGTGCGTCGCGCGCGGTGGCCACCTGGGTGTCGATCGCGCCGGCGGATCTGGCGGCGCTCCGAACCGCGCGGCGCAAGCAACCGCCACAAGTCGCGGCGAAGGGCGCCCGATTCACGGTGGCCCCGATCAATCCTCTGCGCGGAACGATCGTGCTCGACCGCGCCATGCAGTTCCTCCGCGTTCCGGCCGGGGCATCAACGCTGGAGGTGAGCGGGACGCCCTGGAAGCGGGAGAGCCTGGCCGTCGACGTGCCGCCGTCCGGCATCGTGGTGACGGCCTCGGCGCTGCGCCTGATCCCGACCTCCAGCGCCATCGTGAAATGGGCGGCGCGCCGGGATCTCACCGCGCTCGCCAGTAACCGCACGCCGCCGTGTCCCGGGCCGAAGGAGCCGAAGGCCGCCCCTCCGAGGCCGGTCGTCTCGCTGCTCTCCTGCCGCGGCTATCAGCCCGCCCGCGCCCTGCAACTGCTCGACCGCGAACAATGCTCCGTCGTCGGCGCGCGCGACTGGCCCGCGCCCCAGCGCAATGGTGAGGTGGCGTTCGAAAGCCTCGACCCGGGCAGCTACGTCATCGAGTTCACCTTCGCCGGTCTGCCGCCAATCCGGGAGCCGCTACGCCTTGGCCACTTCGACCAGGAGAACGTCAACCTCGACGTCGACTACAACACGCTCTACGGCCGCGTGACCGTCGGCGGCGAGAAGGTGTCGTCGCCGGTGCGCGTCGCCTTCGACTTCGTTCACGCCGTCTATACGAGCGACGATGGCGACTACAGCGTCGTGCTGAACAAGCCGCTGGCCGCGGACCGCGTGATCTCGCTGCGCAGTTGCGACGGCAGCGTCGACGGCGAGCGCATCGTCGAGCACGATGTCTTTCCGAACTCGCGCTATGACATCGACCTCCCGGCGAACGGCGTCACGGTCGAAGCGGTGGACGCGGAGAGCAACGCCCCGGTCGCCGGTGCGGGCGTCCGCTACGGTGCCTTTCGCGGTGATGAGATGTCGTCCGTCTACTACTTCCGCCTCGCGTACGCGCCCGACTCCACCGGCAACAACGTGCCGATTCGGACGGGGCCCGACGGGCGCTACCTCATTCGTAATCTGCCGCCGGAGAAGACGCTGCGCGTCTGTCTGGAGCACGACGACTACGAGCGTACGTGCGCCGAGCCGCTGACGCTCACGTCCACGCAGACGAAGACGGTGCACATCGCCATGAAGCCGAAGAAGGGGTTCGGCGGGAGCATCGTGGGCGCGAACGACGTCGCCGCGGGGCAGCTCTACTGGTTTGCCGCCGACGGCCGCGAGACCGAGAGGACGGTGGTGAAGCCCGACGGTACGTTCCACTTCAATCTCCGCCATGATCCCGGCGAGGCGGTCGTCTTCGTCTCCGCGAACCTTCCGCTCTTCGCGTTTCCGCAGCCGTTCCTCGGCGAACACGATCCGATGGATGTGACGATGCCGCCGTCCGTATCACGCACCTTCTCGGTCTCCATCGACGAAGAGCGGCGCCAGGAGAGCGCCGTCGTCACGATCGAGATCGGCGGTCTGGTCGTGCCGTACCCGCCGTTCGCGCAACATCTGGCGTTGCACGGCTCGCAACTTGACCTTCGCAACCGCGGACCTCTGCTCGTCCCGGATATCCTGCAGACCGGACCGATCTCGGTGATCCTGGGACCACCGACCGATCAGGTGACGCCGGCGATGCGCGCGATCGATCTCTTCCGTCTGCCCCAGTTCCGCGGCCTGCCGCGCAGGCCGGTAGGCGGGGAAGGGAGCGTCGTCTTCGCGCTCCCACGGGTGCTTACGATTTCTTGATCGCCGTCAAATCCGTTTGATACCTTCCCCGCGTAATAACAGGAGATGAGGGGCAACCGGCATACACGCGTCATCATCGCCCTCATCGTCGCCTTCGTTGCCCGCCGCGCCGTGGGCCATGACTTCTGGATCGAGCCGTCGAAATTCCGGCCGGCGGTGAGCGAACGGGTGATGGTGGCGTTGCGCGTCGGTCAGAAGCTCAGCGGCGATCCGCTGCCGCGCATTCCGCAGCTCATCGACCGCTTCGTCATCAAAGGAGAGAGTGGGGTGGAGGGCCCGGTCGTGGGACGGCCCGGAGCCGATCCGGCTGGAATCGCGTTCGTTGGCGACGCCGGTCTTCACTGGATCGGCTACCAGAGCAATCCGTACCCCGTCGCGCTGGAGGCGCCGAAGTTCGAGGACTACCTCAGGGACGAGGGGCTCGAGCGGATCATCGAGGAGCGGAAGAAGAAGGGGCAGTCGGCGGCTCCCGGGCGCGAACGCTTCTATCGCTGCGCCAAGTCGCTGCTCGACACGCCGGCTGGAGCGGCCGCCGGGCCGTCGCGTGTGTTCGATACTCCGCTTGGCTTTACACTCGAGCTCGTGCCGCGCAAGAACCCGTA
>DATLWH010000840.1:0-4930 GCA_035576505.1 Thermoanaerobaculia bacterium
GGTCGGTCCGAGGTTCGAGACGGCGAGCGTGTAGGTAATCGGATTGCCGCCGAAGGCTGTCAGGGTCGTTGTGCTCTTCGTGATCGAGAGGTCGGTCGAGGTGCAGAAGTTCGCGATCTGGCTGAGCTCCGTGGCCGACAGGCATTGGGTCGAGCTTGCCGGGAGGAGAGCGAGAGCAGCCGACTTGGCATTTGCGGCGGCCTTCGATGGCTGGCCCGTGGCGAAGTTCAGGATCGCCTTCGTCTGGCCGGGCGCCAGAGTGATCGAGTACGACCAGAAAGGATTGTCGTTTCCATTCTGGAAGAAGATGTTGGAGACGGGCGTCGGTGCGCAAGCCCCCTGAATGATCTGGCCGGTGCGAACGTCACTCGAAGTCTTGCCTGAGTAAGCCTGAAAAGAGGTAATCCATGTGTCGGTAGTCTGGGCCACGGCGTCGCCGTTCGATGAATTGACGATGACCGTGTTGGCGTCGGAGCCAAGATTGTTCGAAGTTGTCATCGTGAACGTGATCGGCGAGCCGGTGGTGTTCGTGAAGAAGTTCATCCAGCGGATGAATGTGTCGTTCGTGGGGACAAAGACTTTTCTCCTGACCGAGAGACCTCCGATGATCTGCGCGGGGTATGCCACCTGACGGTTCGTACACGTCGGACCCGGTGGAACGGTGGCGTCGAAGACTGCCGGCCCGTTCTTGTTGTACATCGTAAAGTTGGCATTGCCGGTGGCGCATGGGCCGGCGGTATTCGTCAGACTCACGCAGATCGCGCCGTACCCGTCGAACTCGTCATTGAGGGTCGAATTCGTCACACCGCCCGCGCTCGTCGTGGCAGCAACGGCATGGCTGTATGACGCCTCCGAGGCTGCGCCCGATGCCGAGGATGAGGTGCTGAACGTGATGTTCGTATTGATGAAGTACTGGAGACCCGCGGAGTCGATCAGTTTGATCGATCCCGTGGCCAACGCGCGCGGATGGAGTGCGAGAGCGGAGGTTGTCCCGCGCCTGCCGTGAGCGTGTTGCCTGGTGTGTTTCGCGGCCCGCTTCGCCTGGTCCTCAGCGACGGCCGCGGCATGCCGCGCGGCCTGGGCTGCGTCCTCCGCCCCGGGGCGCAGAGCCGACGGGTTGGAAATCAAGCGCAACGTCGACGATCGATCGGTAACCGAGATGTCCGCGTAGAGACCCGAGCAGGAAAAGAGAACCACCACCGCCACCACCGCCACGTTCTTCATACGTCCTCACTTCTTCAATCGCCATCGCAATGATTGCGAAGCACTGAATGTTTCCGGGCTCGCCTTAGTTTAACGGATGCGATCGCCCCATTGCTACTAAAATTGGAACCTCAAATGATCAATCACCACCGGCACCGCTTGATCACGTGTGCCGTCATTATCGCACTATGCCCATTGCTGTCTATACTCTCCTGCCGGCGCGCGGAACGCCCGAACGTTCTGGTCATTACGATCGATACGCTTCGCGCCGATCACCTCGGCTGCTACGGCTTCACCCTCGCCCGAACTCCTGCCATCGACAAGCTTGCGCGCGAGAGCGTCCGCTTCACCGACGCGATCTCCTCCGCGCCGATCACGATGCCGTCGCATTCATCGATCTTCACCGGTCTTTATCCTCCCGCGCACGGGGTTCGCGATAACGGCGCCTACGCTCTTGGCGAGAAGGCCGTCACGCTGGCCGACCGGCTTCGCGACGCCGGTTACACCACGCACGCCTTCGTCTCCGCGCTGGTGCTGAACCGCCGCTACAACCTCAATAAGGGCTTCGAGACCTATGATGACGACCTCTGGTCCGAGGCCGAGCCGAAGCTGTTCATGATCCGCGAACGTCTGGCGCCGAAGACCGCCGATCATTTCCTGCAGTGGTTCGGCGGCTGGAACCGGACGCGGACGAAGCCCTTCTTCGCGTGGGTCCACTTCTTCGATGCGCACCAGCCGTACCATCCGTCCTCGGCCGACATGGCACTGTCGGTAAGTCCGTACGATGCCGCCATCGCCGGCGTCGACCGCCAGGTCGGACGGATCGTCGAGACGCTCCGCAGCAACGGCCTGCTGGACAATACGCTGCTGATCGTCACGGCCGATCATGGCGAGAGCCTCGGCGAGCATGGCGAACAGACGCACGCCATCTTCGTCTACGACGCGACGGTCCGGGTACCGCTGCTCATTCGTTATCCCTCATTTGCGCCGGCTGTCTACAGCAATCCGGTGCGATCGGTGGACATCATGCCGACCGTGCTCGGCATCCTCCATCTCCCCGGCGGCGCGACGGACGGGCAAGACCTCGGCGCGGCGATTCGGGGAAAGGAACTGGCGCCGAAGCTGCCCCAGTACTCGGAGTCGCTGCTTTCGGAAGTCGGCTTCGGCATGGCTCCCCTTTTCGCGCTCCGCGACGGCGGCTACAAGTTCATTCGCGCACCGCGGCCGGAGCTGTACGACCTTCGCACCGATCCGCACGAGCTGCACAACCTTCAGCCGGCCCTTCCGCGTGTGGCCGCGAAACTCGACGCGGAGCTGACGCAGCTGATGAACGCCAGCATGCGTCATTCCGTGAAAGCAGCGGCCAGCCCGATGACGCGCGAGACCGAGGAGTCGCTCCAGGCCCTCGGCTATCTCGCTCCGCACGCGGAGCGTTCCGCCATGCAGGGGATGGATCCGAAGGACGCACTCCCGCTGCACAACAAGCTGGAAGAAGCGCGTCACCTTGCGCAGCAGCGCAAATGGGCAGCTTCCGAGGCCAAGCTGCTCGAGGTGGTGGCCGTAACGCCGCGCAACGTCTCCGCGCTCAATGTGCTCGGCCTCGTCGGCGTCAAGACCGGCGACGCGGACAAGGCCGTGAAGTACTACCAGCAGTCGCTGGCCGTCGATCCGCAGCAATTCCGCGTGCTGGGAGTGCTCGGCGCGATCGCCCTCACGCAGGGAGATCTCGATCACGCGCAGAAGGAGTTTCAGGCCTCCCTCGCCGTCAACCCCCATTTCGCCGAGGCGATGGCGAACCTCGGCTTCATCGAGGCGCTTCGAGGGCGCGGTCCCGCGGCCGAGCAGTGGTATCGCAAGGGAGTGGCGGCCGATCCGACGTTTCCACGCGTCTACCGGCGGCTCGGCGACCTGTACTACGACCGTAAGGACTACGTCCAGGCCTACGCGAACTACAAGAAGGTCATCCAGATCGCGCCAACCGATGTCCGTGCCGTGCTGCAGGCCGGAAACTGCGCGCGCCGCCTCGGCCACAACGACGAAGCTGATGCCTTCTTCCGCCGCGGCGAAGTGCTGCGCCCCGACGGATGGATTCCGACCTACAACCGGGCCTGTCTCATGGCCGCCGCCGGAAAGCCGCAGGAAGCGCTGACGACCCTGGTGACGCTGGCCGGCCACCATACGGTTCCCGTCGGCCTCGTCGAACGCGACATCGACCTCGCCACGGTCCGCACCCTCCCCGGCTATCCCGCGCTGAAACGGAAGCTGACGGACACGGGAGATGACGACGTCGCGGAGTGATCGAGCGCAATAGGACGCGTCACTCCGCTTCGGTTTTCCGGACCGTTACGTCGAACCGCCACTGGTGGTCCTGATAGAAGAACGACACCAGTGAGACGAACGGCTTGTCGAGCGGCTTGTTCTGCCTGGTCTCGAACATCGGGTAGAGCGGCGTCGGACGAGTGTAGTGCCACACCAGCTCGCCGTGTCCCGTCGTCGGCTCGGTCGGATGGCGCTGAAAGTTGCGCAGCCCGTCGTAAACCTTGTAGCAGATCAGGCCGCGGAAGACCGGTCCTCGCGCGCTCGGCGCCGTCCCCAGGATCGGGAAGCCCTTCTGCGTGGTGTGGGCAACGTAGGCCGCGCCGTCCGGCGTCGGTCCTCCGGTCACCGTGATGAGGCCGGCTTTCTGCAGATTGGCGAACGTTCGGAGGGAGCGTTCGTCGAACTCATCCTTCGGAAAGTGAGGGTTCCACCAGACCTTCTGGGGCACCTCCGCGTAGATCGGTTCGGCAGTGAAGCGGGTGTCGCGAAGGATCTGCTCGGCTTTTGCAGCGGTGAGAGGCTCGCGCTTCTGACACGCCAGGGCCAGAAGCAGGAGCAGGAATGCAACTTGACTCGTTCGACCGCGCATGTTGTCATCCCCCGTCTTTCAGGGCGAAGCGAACGATACCGCGAGAATCCAATTGACCGATCGAATCCTCGACGCGCTCGCGCGCCTCTGCCTGCGACGCAATAAAGAGATCCTCATCGCCGCGCTTCTGCTGGCGGCACTGGCCGTCGCCGGCGCAACGCGGCTGGCCTTCGATCCCGATCTGCTGAACCTCATTCCGCAGCAGAACCGGCAGGTCAACGAGTTCCGCAAAGTGCTCAAAGACCTCGGCACGATCGACTACCACATCGTCGTGCTGGACATGCCGAAAGGGCACGATGTCCACGAGTACGACACCCTCATCGAGGCCATCGGCGAGGGGTATCGGAAGAATCCGAAGATCGAAGACGTCACGTACAAGATCCCCAATCCTCTCGATTTCATCGAGATCATCCTGCCGAAGGCGCTTCTCTTCCTGACGCCCTCGGAGCTCGACGAGGTGGCCGTCAAGCTGAGCGACCAGGGCATCCGCGATTCCGTGGCCCGCAACCGGGTCATGCTCCAGACGCCGCAGGCTTTCGCCATGAAGCCGCTCGTTCAATACGACCCCTTCACCCTCATCACGATCTTCCTTCGCAAGTTTCAGTCCGCCTCCGGCGGCTTCCGTATCGACACCTCCAGCGGTTACTACATGTCGTCGGATCACAGCATGCTGCTGATCCTGACCAAGCCGCGCCGGCCGGCGCAGGACGTTCCCTTCGGCAAAGCGCTGCTCAACGAAGGCTCGCTGCTGGAGGCGGGAGCGTTACGTGATTTCCAGAAGAGCGCGCCGCCGGGGACGCCTCTGCCGAAGGTCTCGCA
>DATLWH010000841.1:0-2799 GCA_035576505.1 Thermoanaerobaculia bacterium
GATAGCGGCTGAAGACGATAGCCAGGGGTGCGAGCGCTTTTTGCGAGCACCCCTGGTACGAGGTCCCATTGCTCATGCCGCGTCAGCGGCACAGGAGTCACAGTTGGGTGATGACGCTCCAGTGCCGCTGACGCGGCACGACATGAATTGACCTCTGCAACCAGGGGTGCTCGCAAAAAGCGCTCGCACCCCTGGCTACCATCTTTGCGCCGCTCTCGCGGCATGCGTAACCGAGGATTCATAGTAGCCGCTGCGAAGACGCCGGATCACCTCGTCTCCGTCGACGAACTCACCGCGCTCGACCGCGTCCGCACGGTCATCCAATTCGGCCAGTTCTTCGGGTGTCAGCTCGACTTTTTCCTCAATCTCCGCCGGTCGCTGTTTCATGACGCCCTTAATGGTACCTCGGCTTCCACCGCGTTTGCCTTTGCCAGCAGCCGTGTCAGCCAGAGGTTCGTCATCTTCTCCACCACCGTGTTCTGGCGCAGGCGGGCGCGGAGGTTGGTGAAGTCGACCTCGTCGAGGGGCTGGTCCTGGTTGAAGCAGGAGAAGACGAACTTCTCCTTGCCGGTGACCGGGTCGACGTGGCGCTGCAGGCATTGCGCGCAGACCTGTTTCATCATGCACTGCATCGGGGAGTTGATCGATCCGATGCCGACGTGCTCGCTGCTGAGATACGGCGCCAGGACGCCGTGGCGCGCGTCCTTGACAGCGCGCATCATGCCGTCGGAACCGATGGCGATGAGCCGGTGCACGCTGCGCAGGTCGGTCTCCGGCGCGTTCTGCGCGTAGTGGAGCATCGACTGGACGATGTTGCCGGTGAAGCCGCGGTCCTGCGGCCGGCGCGGCGTGATGGGATCTCCGGCGTCGACCGACCAGATCACCTGATCGGTGCCCGCTTCGATCTCGTCGCGCTTGAAGACGTCGTCCTTCTTCTTGTAGCCGGCGAAGTAGACGACCTTGCAGCCGTTCAGTTTGAAGGCACGGGCGATGGAGAAGAGCACGGCGTTGCCGAGTCCTCCTCCCGCCAGGAGAACCGTCTCCCCTCGGGGGATCTCCGTCGGCGCGCCGGTCGGGCCCATGACCACCACCGGTTCGCCGACCTTGAGCCGCGCCACCAGGCGCGACGAGCCGCCGAGCTCGAGTACGATGAGCGAGAGCAGGCCGCGCTCCGGGTCGGTCCAGGCGCCGGTCAACGCGATCCCTTCCATCGTCAGGCGCGTACCGTCGACTTCCTGCGCGTTCGCTTCGAAGTTCTGCAGCCGGAAGAACTGGCCGGGCTCGAAGTGCCGCGAGGCGAACGGCGCGCGGATCACGACCTCGATGATGGTCGGCGTGAGCCGGTTCACGGCGTGGACGACCGGCAGCAGGCCGTCATCGAGCGTACGCAGCAGATCCTTCCATTGCGACTCGCGCACGATCTGCGCCTCGGGGGAGCGGTCGAGCCGCAGCAGATCGGCGGCGAAGAGCTGGGTGACGAATGGGTAGCCGTCTTTCGCCGAGGCCATGGCCTTGACGACGTTGCCGGCGTAGCGCGGGTGGTTGTCTCCGTAGAACGAGATCACCTTCTCGCGCGACGAAGGGTGCTGATACGACGTGAAGAAGCCGCGGTCGCGGTTGGCGTCGACCTCGATCAGTTCCGGCGCGGTGTCGGGCGTGGAGAGGGCGTAGCTCTGGAAGAACTGGCCGTACTTGTCGAGCTTGAACGTGCCGGGATGCTCTTTCTCGTAGATCACGTTCGGGCTCGTGCCCGCCGCCACCATGACGCTGCGCGCGGCCAGCTCGATCACGTCGCCGGAGTCTTTCCAGCGGCCGTCTTCGTTGATCTGCTTCTCGAACAGGAGCGACTTCACGTGGCCGTATTCGTCGGCCAGCGCTTCGACCGGCGAAAGGCTCTCGGCATAGGCGATCCCCTCTTCGAAGGCTTTGATCACCTCTTCGTGATTCAGGCGGTAGGCGGGGGCGTCGGTGATTCCCTTGCGATAGGCGATCGTGACGCCACCCCAGGCGCGGACGAGCGGAATGAAGTTCGGCTTCTCGCCGGCTTCTTTGGCCCGAAGCCGTTCCGCGCGGACCGCACGTCCGTGTTCGAGGAACTCGTCGAGGATGATCTGCTCCTCGGGGTCATATCCGCCGCGCACCACGGCCTCTCCGAATCCCTCGGATAGCGTCTCGTAGCGGTCAAGGATCTTCTCGACCTGCAGCGGGTAGTAGGCGAAGAGCTCGGTGGCTGTGTCGATGGCCGTCAGGCCTCCGCCGATGACCAGCGCCGGCAGGCGGACCTGCAGGTTGGCCATGGCCGATCTCTTTCCCGCGCCGGTGAGCTGCAGCGCCATCAGGAAGTCGCTGGCCTTGCGGATGCCGCGGATGAGGTTGTTCTTCATCCGGACGATGGTCGGCGTGCCGGCGCCTGCGGCGATGGCGATGTGGTCGAAGCCGAGCTTGTCGAAAGCGTCCTCGATCGTCAACGTGCCGCCGAAGCGCACGCCGCCGTAGACGCGGATGTTGTTCTTCCGTTCCAGGGCGATGCGGATGACTTTGAGGAAGTTCTTGTCCCAACGGACGGTGATGCCGTACTCGGAGACGCCGCCGAAGCCGGCCAGGATGCGCTCGTCCAGATCCTCCCAGAGCGTCGTGTGGGCGTCCTTGATTGGCTCGCGCAGCCATTTACTGTCGATCGGTTCGATCTTCAGCGCATCGATGGCCACCACGCCGAAGCCCTCGTTGGCGAGGTAGTGCGCGAGGGTGTAGCCAGCCGGCCCGAGGCCGACGATGAGAACGTTCTTGCCGTTGTAGGGG
>DATLWH010000842.1:0-4993 GCA_035576505.1 Thermoanaerobaculia bacterium
ACGAAGACAAGCGAAAGAATGAAGAAGGCCGCCGAGAGCAGGTGGCTCAGCGCCGTGCCGGCGTCACTTGATAGTTTGACCGCAAGATCCACCGCCAGCAAGCCGAACAGCGTCGTGAACTTAATGACCGGGTTCATCGCGACGGATGAGGTGTCCTTGAACGGGTCACCCACCGTGTCCCCGACGACCGTCGCGGCGTGCAACTCGGTCCCCTTCGCCTTCAGCTCCGTTTCGACGATCTTCTTGGCGTTGTCCCAGGCGCCGCCGGCGTTGGCCATGAAGATGGCCTGGTAGAGACCGAAGAGGGCGATCGAGATCAGGTAGCCGATGAAGAAGAACGGCTCGACGCAGGCGAAGGCCAGCGTGGAGAAAAAGACCGTCAGGAAGATGTTGAACATCCCCTTCTGCGCGTACTGCGTGCAGATGGCAACGACCTTCTTCGAATCCTCGACCGAGGCGCGCGTGGCGCCGGCGTCGAGGTGCATGTTCGCCTTGATGAACTCGACCGCGCGGTAGGCGCCGGTGGAGACGGCCTGCGTTGACGCGCCGGTGAACCAGTAGATCACCGCGCCGCCGACGACCAGCCCGAGGAGGAACTGGGGATGGAGTAGCGACAGTTTGTCCACGTCCACGGTGAGCTTGTGGGTGAGCATCACGATGATGGAGAAGATCATCGTCGTGGCGCCGACGACGGCGGTCCCGATGAGGACCGGCTTGGCCGTGGCCTTGAACGTGTTTCCGGCGCCGTCGTTTGCCTCGAGGAAGTCCTTCCCCTTCTCGAAGGAAGGGGTGAAGCCGAAGTCACGCTTGATCTCGCCTTCGATGTCGGGGATCGATTCGATCGTGGATAGCTCGAAGACCGACTGTGCGTTGTCGGTGACAGGGCCGTAGGAATCGACCGCGATCGTGACCGGTCCCATGCCGAGGAACCCGAAGGCGATGAGGCCGAAGGCGAAGATGGCCGGGGCGATCATCAGAGCAGCGTGCTCGGAACCGGCAGGGCCGGCGGGAAACATGCCGCTGATCCATGCGCCGACGCCCATGAGACCGGCGATGGTGATGCCCATCCAATAGGCGCTGAAGTTGCCGGCGATGAGGCCGGCCAGGATGTTGAGCGAGGCGCCGCCTTCGCGCGATGCCGTCACGACTTCCTGCACGTGGCGCGACTCGGTGGAGGTGAACACCTTCACGAGCTCGGGGATGATCGCGCCGGCCAGCGTGCCGCAGGTGATGATCGAGGAGAGTTTCCACCACATCGACGTGTCGCCGCCCAGGGTGGGGATGAGCATGTACGACACAGCGTAGGTAACGCCGACGGAGAGGATCGAGGTGATCCAGACCAGCGATGTCAGCGGCGCCTCGAAGTTCATGGTATCGGCATTGCGGTACCTGGCCGCGGCGACGGCGCCGTTGATCCAGTACGAAGCGGCCGAGGTGATGATCATCAGCACGCGCATGACGAAGATCCACACCAGAAGCTGGGTCTGCACGATCGGGTCGGTAACGGCCAGCAGGATGAAGGTGATGAGAGCGACGCCGGTGACGCCGTAGGTCTCGAATCCGTCGGCGGTCGGGCCGACCGAGTCGCCGGCGTTGTCTCCGGTGCAGTCGGCGATGACGCCGGGGTTGCGGGCATCGTCTTCCTTGATGTTGAAGACGATCTTCATGAGATCGGAGCCGATGTCGGCGATCTTCGTGAAAATGCCGCCGGCGATACGCAGAGCGGCGGCGCCGAGCGACTCACCGATGGCGAAGCCGATGAAGCAGGGGCCGGCGTAGTCGCGCGGCACGAAGAGGAGGATGAACAGCATCAGCACCAGCTCGGTGGAGATGAGCAGCATCCCGATCGACATTCCTGCCTTGAGCGGGATGTCGTAGGTCGGGAAGGGTTTACCCCGAAGCGAGGCGAACGCGGAGCGCGAGTTGGCGAAGGTGTTTACGCGGATGCCGAACCAGGCCACCCCGTAGCTGCCGGCGATACCGACGAGGCTGAAGACGATGATGATCGCCGTGCGCGCAAAGCCGTAGTTCCGCAGCACGCCGAAGTAGAACACCATGATGATTCCGATGAAGACCTCGAGCAGGAGGATGAACTTTCCCTGTGTCTGCAGGTAGGTCTTGCAGGTCTCGTAGATCAGTTCCGAGATCTCCCGCATCGACGAGTGCACCGGCAGGTTCTTCAGGCGCACGTACATCACGAAGCCGAAGAGAAGGCCGAGAACACAGACGATCAGGCCGAAGAGGAGCAGCTTCTGCCCGGTAATCCCGCCGAGGAACGAGACGGTGTTGAGATCGGGCAGGACGAGGTTGGCCTCGGTCTGTGCCTCAGCCGGCTGGCCGGCCGGACTCGATTGCGGCGCCACTGCCGGCGCAGTCCCGGCCGGCTGAGATGGGTTCGAGGTTTGCGCCTGCGCAATTCCGGCGATGCACACCATCAGCATCGCCAGGATCAGCGTGCGCGTGATCCATGACTTCATAGGACCTCCGAAAGTTTGTTTGCGGTGATTCCGCACCCCAGGGGGGCGCGTAGGGGCGCGGATTGTAACAGACGTTCGGAGGGGGTCGGGAGTCGGGAGTCGGGGGTCGGGGGTCGGAGTGGGGGTAGAATCTTTGAACCATGAGCAGGAACCCTAAAGACATCGCTGCTGAGGCGTTGGACCTTCCGCTTACCGCGCGCGCCGAGTTAGCAAGTCAACTGCTCGATAGCCTTGACGATCTCTCGGAAGAAGAGAGCGATCAGCTATGGGCGGTAGAGGCTGAGCGGAGATTTGCAGATTACAAGGCCGGCAACATCGAAGCGGTCCCCGCTGACGAGGTCTTCGCGCGCCTCAGAGCTCGCAAGAAGTGAGGCAAGTTCGCTTCCTTCCTCCGGCCGAAGCCGAGGCTGACGAAGCAGCCGCATATTTCGACGATCAGCGAAACGGCCTCGGTGACCGATTCGAGCAGGATCTTCTCGAAACAGTCGAATTCGTGACACGGCATCCCCTGTCAGGAAAGCCGCTAACGAAGCGCGTTAGGAGATTCCGGCTCCGCGCCTTCAGGTACAACGTGGTTTACGTTGTCGATGGAGACGAGATCGTCATCGTCGCAGTGGCGCATCATCGGCGACGTCCAGGCTACTGGCGTGGTCGTCTCGACACGATTCGTTAAAACATGCCAGGTGAACGATCGCTATCCGAGGTACTGCGCAACTCGCTGACGCACGGTGACTTGCCGTTCCGCGACTTTGTCGAGCTGGTCCTCTATCACCCGCAATTCGGTTACTACTCGCGACCCACTTCGCCCGTCGGACGTGAGGGCGACTTCATCACCTCACCCTTGCTCAGCCCCGTGTTTGCTTTTGCCCTCGACAAGCTGGTCGACGAGTTCCTGAGCCGAGCGGGCGACGGAGTGTCGCAAGTACTAGACATTGGTTGCGGGGACGGCGCGCTCATTCGTGAGCTCGCGCGGCGCCGGGACGGCGCCGGGCCAGCCGGCGAGGACGCCAGCGCTCCGGCGTTCTTCGGTCTCGACCGAAACCTGCGCCGCGCCCAACCCGACCCCCACGTCACCTACGTCACCTCACTGGACAATATCCCCCCCGCCTCCGCGCGGCTCATCATTAGTAATGAGCTGTTCGATGCGCTCCCCTTCGCCAGACTGGTTCAGCGGGAGGAACATCTGCACGAACTGTGGGTCACCGAGCGCGACGGAGTCCTCGACTGGACCGAGCACGAGGCGGAGGCGCGGTACGACGACTACTTCGCGGAGCGCGGGATCGAGTTGGAGGAGGGGCAGTTCGCCGATGTGTCGCTGGAGTGGTCTGCGCTCTATGAGGAGCTCTGCCTCTTCGTGGCGCGGGGGCTCATCATCACCTTTGATTATGGTCTGCCCCAGTCGAAGCTCTTCCGTGGCCTGATGCGGCGCTTCGGAACGGCTGCCGCGTATTCGCGGCAGCGTGTCAGCCGCGACCTTCTCGTCAACCCGGGCGAACAGGATTTGACCGCGCACATCAACTTCGACGATCTTCGCCGCACCGGAGAGCGAGAGGGCTTGGCGACCTGTTTCTTCGATATCCAGGCGAAGTTTCTGCTTGCCCTCGGCGCGGCCGAGCACGAATCGCTGCGGCCGATCGGGGAGGTTGCCATCGAGGAACCGGAGCAGGGGATCGCGCTGCTGGATGCCCGCGATGACGCCAAGCGGCTCATTCTCCCGGACGGAATCGGTGCGGACATCCGAGTCCTCGCGCAGGCACGTGGGATGGGTGCAGGCGACTGGCGTTTTCAGACCAGATTGTTCTGACGCGCGCCGGCTGCAACGAATGGTTGACTCCTGTCAGTCGGCGTTTACAATACCGGCGGTCTTTCGACGGGCAAAAAATGGCGAACTATTCAGTGCTCCTGGTGGCCGCGGTCATCGTTATCTCGCTCCCGGTACTGACTTTGTTCGTCATTACCCCGCTTGTCCGTGCCTCGCGGGGGGGCAAGGTCAAGCTGGAGGCGTACGAGTGCGGCATTCCGGCCAGCTCGCTGGCCATCGACCACCGTTTTTCGGTCCGCTACTTCCTGATCGCTGTCCTCTTCATCGTGTTTGACGTCGAGACAGTCTTCCTCTTCCCCTGGGCAATCCGATTCAAGCAACTCGGCTGGTTCGGCGCGATCGAGATGGGAGTTTTCCTGGCGATCCTGCTCGTCGGGTATGTGTATGCGTGGAAGAGGAAGGTCCTTTCATGGGTCTGATCGAAAACCGCTTCGATCCAAACGTCCTCACCACCTCCGTCGACAAGTTTTTCAACTGGGCACGCAAATCGTCCCTCTGGCCGATGCAGTTCGGTCTGGCTTGCTGCGCGATCGAGATGATGGCCGTCCTCGACCCGCGCCACGACATGGCCCGTTTCGGAGCGGAGGTCTTTCGCGCCACGCCGAGGCAGGCTGACCTCATGATCGTCTCAGGCACCGTCACCGAGAAGATGGCACCGATCGTCCGCAGGCTGTGGGACCAGATGCCCGATCCG
>DATLWH010000843.1:0-5520 GCA_035576505.1 Thermoanaerobaculia bacterium
CGGCCGCACCATGTGGGCGCGCGTGAAAGGCAGCACCGAGAACGCGCTCCTTCGACTCCCCTTCAAGGCAGCCTACATGTTCCGCCCGGCAGGCATTCAGCCGATGCACGGCGAGACGTCAAAGACCAGGCTGTACCGGCTGTTTTACGTCATGGCCCGTCCGTTGTTCCCACTGCTCAAACGCCTCTTCCCGAGGTACATGTCGACGACCGAACAGATCGGAAAAGCCATGATCAACGCGGTGCGGAACGGCGCACCGAAGGCCATCCTCGAGACGGAAGACATCAACCGGCTCTGAGCGACGCTCACGAATGTACGCGGCAGAGCATTCGCCGCGCCACTGCTGACGGAGCCTTGGGCAACCAACGCTGCCGGCCGTGCCGGCTAGAAGACGTCTCCGATCCAGAACTCTGTCCTGTAGTTGCCGGTCGTGCTGTGAAGATCCGTCCGCTTGGCGAAGTCGAAGTGCAGTTGGAGGCCGAGCAGGCCGAAGGAGACCCCGTAGCCGACCGAGGCCAGGCCATCGACGAGGCGATGGTTCTTCCAGAACGTGTAGGGTTGGCCGGGGAGTTTCGCGCCGCCGACGTCGAGGAAGAGATTGGCGCGAATACCGGTGAAAGCGACGATGGGCGTGGCCAGAACGTCGATCAGCGGGAAGCGCAGCTCGACGTTCGCGTACGCGGCCTGCGTTCCGATGATGGAGTAGAAATCGTAGCCGCGCAGCGTGTTCAGGCCGCCGAAATAGTAGAAGTTCGGGAAGTCGCCGCGCGAGTAGCCGACGAACAGACGCGTGGCCAGCAGCGACCGCGACGTGATCGGGAGGTACTCCCGGGCATCGAGCGTGTAGTCGTTCGTCAGCACGGACCCACCGCTGCCGCCGACGCTGTTGAGAGTGCTGCGGTGAATGTTCGGCGCAAAGAGCGTCCCGATGTCGTAGCGGTGTCCGGAGATCGGCCCGAACTCCTTGAAGCCCGTCGTATCGCCGCTGAAGTTGACCGATACGAGCGGGAAATTATCGCGGCGATTGAGAAAGAAGATATTGCCCACCGAGTCCGCAAACGGGTAGTTCACATCCCGCGCCTCGTAGCCGATCCCGGCATCGACGCGGTGATAGCGGTCGAACGGGTGGCTGAGGATGCCGACGGCGCCGGTCTCGCGGTAGAGCTGATGGCGGTCGAGCGTCAGGTTATTGCTCGAGTTCACCCCTAACGTCGAATAGAACGACCGGCTGTCGAAGAGGCGGAAGCCCCAGTTCGTGCGGTTGTGCAGATCGAGATAGACGAAATCGAAGTTCGAGAACGACGACACCGAATCGAGCGAAGCGATGAAACGCCGGTCGCCGAGCATGTCGCTCATGTAGATGACCGAGCGCGAGATGAGGAGGTTGTCCGAGGTGACGCCGGCGTTGACTTCGACGTCGTCGATGAAGAGCTTGAACCCTTTGGGTTTCTCGATCTTATCCGGATCGATCGTCACCTCCACGGGCGGCTGAAAAAGCGTACGGGACGACGCCAGCAGCGGCCCCGAGGGCAGCGTCGTCTTCTCGGCGGCATGCAGAGGCTTGTCGGTCGTCGTCGAGTAGAGGCGCCAGTGACGCTTGTAGTACGAGGCGTAGACCATCCGCTCCCGGTTGTTCGCGCCGGTGAAGATGACCGGCGTGAAGCAGCCCCCGACGACGTCGGTGTACTGCAGCACGTCTCCGTTTTGAAGGTTGAGCGAATAGATGTTGTAGGCGGCGTACTTGGTCAGATCGACAGGAGGTGTCGGCCCTTCGGGTTTCGCTTTCGCCTCCGCATTCTGCAGGATCAGCGCGGCCTGCTCGATGTTGCGGCCGGTCTGCTTGTCCGAGGCGTAGAAGATCCGCTTTCCGTCGGGAGAGAACCAGGCGTCGATGTCGTTCCACTCACCGGTCGTGAGCTGGAACCGCTCGCTGTAATTGGCCAGGTTCAGCTTGAACAGCTTGGCGTACCCGTTGACCACCGATGAATAGACGAGCCACTTCCCGTCGGGCGAGAAGACCGGCGCGCCGTCGAAGAACTTGTCGTTGGTCACGTTCGTGATCGCGCCAGTGGCGATGTCGTAGAGATAGATGTCGGGGACGTTCCCTTTGAACGCGGAGAAAGCGATCATCCTGCCGTCGGGCGAGTAGGCGGGTGAGAGCTGCTGCTCGAAGTCCATCTTCACCGACCGCTCGAGGTGGCCGTTGAGCGCATTGATCAGCAGCAGGTTGCGGCCGCGCTCTTTCTTCACGAACAGCGCGATCTGATCGCCGCTCGGGGCGAAGGCGAGGTCGCGGCCCATCACCGGGCCGACCGTCAGCATCTGGGCGATGGGGTACTCGTATTTCGTCGTATAGCCGCCGGTCAGATTGCGGAGCATCCGCCGCTCGGGGATGTTGTAGAGAATGACGTCGGCCTGTTCCTTGTAGGTGGCATAGGAGGCCAGCAGATCGCCGGAAGGCGACGGCACGGGCGAGATGTCCTCGCTCTCGACGAAATCGGCGATCTTGAACGGGTCGCCGTACTCCTGCGGCTCGCCCTTGGCCACGAGCGCCGGCAGGTACTGCTTGCGAAGCCAGGTGCGGAACTGCGAGTCGAACTCGTCCGGCTTCAGGTCAAAAGCGCGCTTGAGGGCTTTGTCGACCGAGTTGCCGAGGGTGTTGCGGTACTCGTAGATGAAGTCGCGCAACCCTTCCCAGCCGTACTTTTGCTGGATGAATTGGAAGACGGCGTGGCCGAAACGGTAGGCGAAGTAGCCGCCGCCCATGGCGTGGGAGATCGCCGGCACCTGATCGTTGACGACGGCGTCGCGCAGGACCATCCGGTCCTTCGAGTCCTCGTCGTTGCCCATGAACGAGGCCAGCCCTTCCATCAGCCACGTGGGCGGGTTCGACGTCACCTCTTTTCCGAGCTTTCCCTGAAACAGGATCTCGTACTCGAACACGTGCGTGAGCTCGTGCTGGATCAGTTGGAGGAGCTTTTCGTCGGTGGTGTCGATGGGGATGACCATCCGGTTGCGCGTCGGCTCGGCGAACGCGCCGACACCCTCGGGGATGAAGTTGAGATCGACGTTGGTCTGCTCGAACGCGGAGTGCGTGGCGTAATAGATGATCGGGATCTTCTTGGAGATCTGGAAATTGAACTTGCGCGAGAGATCGTCGTAGGCGCTTTCGGCCATGTCCACGACCTTCTCCAGCGCCGGCTTCTCCTCATCGTAGAAATAGATGTCGAAATGCGTGGCGTGGTAGATGTTCCAGTGAAACTTGTCGTAGACGATCTTGTTCTGACCGAACGGAAAAGCGCTCGGTGCCATGAGGATGGAGACGAAGAACAGCAGAGCGATGGTTCGCTTCAAATGAGCCTCCGTGTGAGTCGCGGGAGTCGGGGGTCGGGAGTCGGGAGTCGGAGCGCTTTCCTTCTCCGACCCCCGACCCCCGACTCCCGACCCCCGACTCACTCAGTAAACACGTATCTCGACGCGGACGTCTCCTGGGGTACGAAGATGCCGACGAGTTGAGTCTCCATGGAGCGGAGGTTCTCGAACAGCCCGAGGATCTCGTCGTAGTTGCGCTGGTCGAATTCCTTGAAGTCGCGGAAGTTGTCTTCGAGCACCTTCTCGCCCGTATCCGCATTGAAGACGGCGATGTCGATGTCGAAGACGAAGCCGGTGGTCTCCACGAGCACCTGGCGGTAGTACTGCCTGCCGTCCGCCGGTGAGACGTACTCCTCGGTCTTGTATCCCGACTTGTCGTTGACGTCGAAATCGACGATGCCGGAGACGATGTAGTCCGCTCCTGTTTTCGCGCCGAGGCTCTTCCAGTAATCGCGGTTCGCCTCGAGCGCCTTCATATCCGTGCCCGGCAGGCGTGTCTGCGGAACATCGACCAGGCGAAGCTTGGTGCTCTTGGTGAGCTGCTTCTTGAGGTAGCGCTGAAACTCCGCCTGCACGTCGACCTTCGAGGCGCGGTCGTTCTTCTTTTCGCGGTTGGCGATCACGAAGGGAGCGATGGCCACCTTCTCATCGCCGCTGATCGACAGCTTCGGCTTGAGCGGAAGCTTGAGCTTGACCTCCGTCACCCCGGCCAATGCCGTGAGCGGCAGAAGTGAGACGAGAACGGCTGCGGCCAGACGTTTCATACGACACCTCCTGGAGGCTTCTGCGCCGGTGGCGGCGTCGGCGGCTCCGGCTGTGGACGATCGCTCGGCTTTGTCGCCGGCGGACTGGCGGCGCCCGGCACTTCCGTTCCCACCGGTCTCTCGGGCTGACCGGAGTTCGTGACCGTCGACGTCGAGGCGCTGGGAGTGGCTCCCTTGGGCGGCTGGGCCGCGGCATTCAGCGGCTGCTGCCGCTTCTTGTTACGCGAGAGGAACTCGACGAAGCGGCTGTAGTTCTTCTGGATGTAGGGATTGGTGCGGTCGAGCTTCAGCGCCTCGAGATACTCCTTGCGAGCCTTCTCGAAGTCGCCGTTGGCCTCATAGGCCACGGCCAGGTTGTTGTGCGCCTGCGCGTCGCCCGGGTTGATCTCGATGGCGCGCTCGAAACGAAACATCGCTTCGCGCCAGAGATTCATGCGTGCCATCTGCACGCCGAAGTTGTCCTGCGCCGCCGGCCGCGACAAATCGGCCTGATGCGCACAGCCGGCCGCCAGCGCCACAGCCACCACAAGAGTCCCGAGCCGAAGCGTCCCTTTCATCGTCGATCTCCTTCCGCGCGCGGCAGGCGATGCAACCCGGACTTTACCGGACACGGCTGGGAGATTACCATTGTCGCGGCAGCGTTCCACACGCTTCGCTCCCTCCCGCGGCACCAACACGCCCATGCCCGATGTCCCGCTCCGCGATCGTCTGATCGCGTATGCCCTCGTCCCACTCTCCCCGGCACGTATCCGTCTCCTCATCAAAACGTTCGAACCGCTGTCCACGATCAGCAACGCATCCCCTGTCAGGCTGCGGCAGTTGCTAAGTATCGACGGAGCGGACGGCGCGGAGCCATGGCGGAACGATGAACTTCGCAACCAGGTGGCTCTCTTGCGCGACTCCGCCGTCACGCTGGCCGACGACGACTACCCACCGCTGCTGAGACAGCTCGTCGATCCCCCTCTGGCCCTCTTCTATCGGGGCAACCTGGCCCTTGTACAGAAGCCGTCCGTGGCCATGGTCGGCTCACGCCGTGCCTCACCGTACGCGCTGAGCGTGGCCGCACAGCTCGCGCGCGAGCTGGTGTCCGTCGGGATCGCCGTCGTCTCCGGCCTTGCCCTCGGCGTCGATGCCGCGGCCCATCAGGCCACGCTGGATGCCTCCGGCGAGACGATCGCGGTCCTGGGCACGGGGATCGACATCGTCTACCCGCGCACGCACGGGCGCCTCTTCCGCACCATCGAGAAGCACGGCCTGATCCTGACCGAGTTTCCGCCCGGCACACCGCCGTTCCGCTACAACTTCCCGATCCGCAACCGGATCATCAGCGGCCTCACGCTCGGGACCGTGATCATCGAAGCGACCGGCAAGAGCGGCTCGCTCA
>DATLWH010000844.1:0-5703 GCA_035576505.1 Thermoanaerobaculia bacterium
GCAAGCCCGCCGAGGAAGAGGTACACCGCGATCTGCCAACCCCAGATGTGCAGGGCCGGGTCGATGAGCGGGTTGTGCCGAAACAGTTCGTATTCAGTCATGGCCTTGTCTCCTGGCTACGCGCTGCAGCCGCCGCCTTTCTTCTTCGGTTTCGCGATCATTCCGCCGGCCGCCGGTGGCGGCGGCGGGGGCGGAGCACTGCTGGTCATCGCCACCACGAGCGGATCGGCCTTCCACGCCTTCATTCCGCCGGCGAGCAGCCGCGCGTTCGCGGGGAGCTGTTTGACCTCGCCAAGGACCACGACCGCGCGGCCGTCGTTCGGCAGGTCGGCGAGCGATTCGGCGCGGATGTTCTGCGACCCCGGGACGCGATCCTTCGCGAACGCGGCTGCATCGCGGGTGTCGATGATGCGAACGCTCCATGGCGCATCGACGACCATGCGCGCCAGCTCGGCGGCGCTGATCGTCGCCCGCGGCTGGCTGGCCGCTGCCGGCGTCGCCGGAATGGCGATCGTCACCACCGCCACGACTGCCAGCATGCTCACGGTGGCGAAGGCGTAACGGCGAACGCGTTTCGCCGTGCGCGCGCCGCCGATCATCGCCTCGACCTTCTCCGCGCCGACGAAGGCCAGAATGGCCATCACCGTCACGCACGCGGCGATCGCCTGCGGCGGGACCTTGATGAGGTCGTAGAGAAACCACGGCCCCTTTGCGCCGCTGTTGTGGAACTGATGAAAGAGCGGAATCTGCAGCAGCTCGGAGTAAAGGAACGTTCCCGTGATCACCCCGCCGACCGTGAAGAGGCCGTCGACGTTGCCTGAGGCCGACGCCACGATCGAGGTGCCGGGGCAGTACCCGGAGACGATGAAGCCGATGCCGAGGACAAAACCGCCGGCGAGCATCGGCCAGATCCAGGTGAAGCTGACGATCGACTCGGAGATGTCGCGCAGAGTCGTCAGGCCGAAACCGGAGGCGATCATCAGACCGAGCATGGCCGTGACGATGCCGGTGAACATCACCTTGAACACGCGCATGTCGCGCAGGTAGAACTGCGCGGCGAGCTTGTCGGCGCGTCCGAACCCGGCGCGCTCGAGCACGAAGCCGAAGGCGACGCCGATGAGCACAGCAACGACCAACCCGAGCTCCCGCGACGTGCTGTTGAGAAACTCAAATGGAAACGTCATGACCACTCCTCGTTGAAAACCAGAAACCAGAAACCAGAAACCAGAAATGAGAGCCCTGATCCCTGCCTTTCTTTCTTCTGGTTTCTAGTTTCTGGTTTCTGGTTTCTGCCTTTCTCATGACCATTGCCTCCGCACGAACCAGGCGAATGCGTATCCGCCGGCGAAGACGGAGAGCATGAAGATCCACGAGCCTACGGAGAGAACCGCACCGCCGCTGAGCGCCTGACCGGACGTGCATCCGCGTGCCGCGCGTGCGGCCAGGCCCATGAGCAGGCCTCCGCCGGAGGCGAAGGCGAGCCGCGCACTGATCGACGTCCCGGCGTTGCGGATGACCTTGGCGCCGAAGCGTCCGGCGGTGATCGCTCCCAGCGCACCGCCGAGGAAGACTCCAAGGACTTCGAAGACCAGCCAGTCATCGAGAACGCTGGCGTGATCGCCTTTCGTGGCGGAGAGGTTGGGGTTCGATGCGACGTGCGCCGGCGCAATGCCCTCGGCGATGAAGACGCCGATGCGGTTGGCCGCACCGGATGCGCCGAGGCCTTTCCCCATCACCAGGAAGGAGGTCAGCAGCACCAGTCCGAGGGCGATGCCGGCCAGGTAGGGATTCCAGAATTTCTCTGATCGTTCCATGTCAGCCTCAGGTCAAGAAGTAAAGGTTTGGTTTGGTACCGGCCTCGGTGTGGATCTGCTTCCATTGCCGCGTGCGAAGCAGCCTGGCGATGTCGCTCGCCGGTTCGTTGACGTCTCCAAACGTGAGCGACTGCGTGGGGCAGGTCGCGGCGCACGCCGGTTGCAGCCCCTTCGCGGTGCGATGCAGACAGAAGGTGCACTTGTCGGCGTAACCGTCCGGGTGGATGTAGCGCGCCTCATACGGACAGGCGGCGATGCATGCTTTGCATCCCGTGCAGAGGTCGCGGTCGACGACGACCACGCCTCCCTCGGCGTAAAAGCTCGCGCCGGTCGGGCAGTTCGTCACGCAGGGAGCGTCGCTGCACTGCTCGCAGCGCTCGCTGCGGATCTCCATGGCCAGGTTCGGAAAGGTGCCGCGAGTCTCGGCGGCGACCCACGAGCGGAAGTCGTTGAGCGGAAGCCCGTTCTCTTCCTTGCAGGCAATGACGCAGGCGCTGCAGCCGACGCACTTGCGCGTGTCGACGGCCATGGCGTACCGCTTCTTGAAAAGGTTGAATCGCATCGCTATGCCTCCGCCCTCAGCACGCGGACGAAATTCACGTTCATCCCTGTGCCGCCCATGATTGGATCGGTCTCGAATTTCGTGACCAGTTCGCTGTCCGAGGCGCCGCGTCCCTTCGCGAACGTCAGCCCCTTCGACGCATGCCCCCAGCCGTGGACCATGTAGACGCAATCACCGCGGATGCGCTCGGTCACCTTGGCTTTGATCGGAGTGCTGCGCACGCCGTCCTGGTTCTCGAGCACGATCGACTGGCCGCTCTTGAGCGGTTTGTCCTCGAAACCGCTGAGACTCTTCGCCGCGACGGTGTTGATCCACAGCTCGTTCTCGGCGAAGACGGATGCGGCGAGCCGGTTGTTCGTGGTGCGTCCGAAGGTGTGCGACGGAGCACGCCCGAAGAGGAGCCGGAACATGCCGTCCGGCGGTTGGGTGTGGGGCGTGTAGTTGGGGAGAGGATCGAATCCCGCCGACGCCAGCGTGCCGCTGACGAGCTCGATCTTCTTGCTGGGCGTGTCGAAGGAGAGCGCGAGCCCTTCCTCCTCGGCGACCGGCAGGCGCTGGCCGGTGACGACACCTTGCAGGCGGAGCTTCGTGAAACTCTGCCCCGCCGCTTCGACGCGCCAGCGCACGACTTCGAGCGGATCCTTCCATTGGAAGTAGTCTCCAAGGCCGAGCCGGGAGGCGAGCTCGCGAGCGATCCACCAGCCGGGCTTTGACTCGTACATCGGTTCGACCACCGGCTGGCGCAAGGCGATAAACGGCTCCTTGTACGCCGGCGCCCAGACATTGTCGAAGCGCTCGAGGTAGGTCGATTCGGGCAGGACGATGTCGCTCCATCCGACGATCTCGGAAGGGAGAATGTCGACGGAGACGATGAAGTCGAGCTGCTGGATGGCCTTCTCGGTCTGCTTCGGTGCGGGAAGCGACTGCATCAAGTCGGTGGCGTAGACCATCCATCCTTTGACCGGATACGGCGCAGTTCCGGCGGCGGCCTGGTTCCGGATGTTCGAGGCGTCGGGCGTTGGCGGCTTCCCGGTGGTCACCTGCTGGCGGATCATGGCCGCGTCGCGCAAACCGCACGTAAGCGCGTCCTCGGACAGCGGGTAGAGATTCGGCTGCGGACGATCGGCTGCCGGATGCGTTTGCTTTTCAGGCTTCTTTGCCGGGTATTGCGGCAGTTCCATCGCCGACGGAAGGATGTAGCCGCCGCGCCGGCCCCACGACCCGAGCAGCGCCGAGAGGATTGCCACGGCGCGCAAGCGCTGGGTGTCGTCGCCGTACCAGGTCGTGTGCCGTCCGGGATGGATCAGCGAGGCGGGACGGCTGGCGGCGATCAGGCGGGCGCTGTCGCGGATGGCGTCAGGCTTGATGCCCGTGATCGGATAGGCCCATTCCGGCGTCTTGTCGGCGACGTGTTTGGCGAGCTGCTCGAAACCGGTGGCGTACTTGCCGATGTAGTCGGCGTCGTAGCGCTTCTCGGCGATGATGACGTTCATCCAGGCCAGCAGCAGGGCGGTGTCGGTTCCCGGCTTGATGGGAAGCCAGTACTTCGCCTTCGATGCGGCAACGGAGAAGCGCGGGTCGACGACGACGAGCTGCGCGCCGCGGCCGATGGCCGTGGCCATCTCCTGAACCTGCGTGTTGTGCATGTTCTCGCCGAGGTGCGAGCCGATCAGAGTGATGCAGCGGGCATTCTCGATGTCGATCGACTCGGGAGAGCCGAGGCCCTGGCCGAACGTCAGCGCGAAGGCGCCTTCCCGCGGCCCCATGCATTGCGCGTAGGCCGGCTCCGCGAGATTGGGAGTGCCGTAGGCCTGCATCAGCCGCGTGAACCACGATGCGCCCCAGCCATGAAAGAAGAGGGCGAATGCCTCCGGCCCGTACTTCGTCCGGATGGCGTCCATCCGCTTGGCGGTTTCGTCGAGCGCCGCGGACCAGGAGACCGGCTCGAAGACTTGAGCGCCGCGCTTGCCGCGGCGGATCAGCGGCGTCTTGAGGCGATCGGGATCGTAGAGCATGCCGATTCCCGCTTCGCCGCGCGGACAGAGCCGCCCTTTCGACAGCGGGTGCGCGGGGTTGCCGACGATCTTCGTGACCCGTCCGTTCTTCACGTGGGCCAGGACGCCGCACTTCCAGAAGCACATCTCGCAGAATGTCGGGACGACGCGGTCGCCGTCCGTCTTCGGATCAGGAATGGTGTGGGCTTGCAGATCCCACCAGTTCGTGGTGAGACCTGATGCCGCGGTAACACCACCTGCCACTGCGCCGATCCTGATGAAGTCTCTTCGGGTGAATGCCATCGCGGCCGCCTCCTGTCGCGGTAGCAGAAGAGCAGCCGCGCTGCCATGGAGCGCGGATCGCTTATCGCGTTTAAGGAGAAGGAGTTACCGGCGGGGGTGTGAGCGCTGTCACTGTTTCACTGGAACGCTTTGTTCAAACGTTGAAACGCCGCCGCCGAGACCGCACTCACGCATCTTCCGCCAGAGGGTCGTGCGACCCATGCCCAGTGCGCGCGCGGTGGTCTCGCGGTTCCAGTGATTCTTTTCGAGCGCGGCGCGGATCTGTTCCGCTTCGCTGCCCGGCGCCGCGACGCCGAGGTCGTTCCGGCCCAACGATGCTGTCGCCAACGATGCTGCAAAGGACCGCGCCGGTTCGAGAATCTCCTGCGGCAGGTCCTCGGGCTGGATGGTCTGGCCGCGGCCGACGGCGACGGCATATTCGATGGCATTCTCGAGCTCGCGCACGTTGCCGGGCCATGAGTAACGCAGCAAGGCGCGAATGGCATCAGACGAGAACCGTAGCTCGCGTCCATGCTGCCCGGCCACGCGAACGAGAAGGAATCGCGCCAGCGGCTCGATGTCTTCACGGCGGGCGCGCAGCGGCGGGATCTCGATGGGGACGACCCGCAGACGGTAATAGAGGTCATCGCGAAACCGCCCTTCGACGATGGCCCGCCGCAATTCGACGTTCGTCGCCGCGATGATGCGGACGTCCGCCTTGCGCGTGTGGCTGTCGCCGACGCGCTCGAACGTCTTCTCCTGAAGGAAGCGGAGGATCTTGACCTGAAGCTGCAGGGGAAGATCGCCGATCTCGTCGAGGAAGAGCGTGCCGCCCGCCGCCAGCTCGACGCGCCCCACGCGGTCGCGCACGGCGCCGGTGAACGCGCCGCGGACGTGCCCGAACAGTTCGCTCTCGAGAAGCTCGGCGGGGAGCGCGGCGCAGTTGATGGCCACAAACCGGTTTCCCTTGCGCAGGGAGTTTGCGTGGATGGCGTGCGCGAGCACCTCCTTGCCGGTTCCACTCTCGCCGGTCAGCAGGATCGTGGCATCG
>DATLWH010000845.1:0-4294 GCA_035576505.1 Thermoanaerobaculia bacterium
GCGGGCGCGTCTTGTCTGCGTATACGGGGGTCGGGAGTCGGGGGTCGGGGGTCGGGGGTCGGAGTGGGCGGCTGCAACATTGAGCGACCCCGACTCCCTGACCCGCTGCCGGACTACCCCGGGTGTCGCAGGACCTGTAACAGTTGCACCCGCCTACTCCGACCCCCGACCCCCGACTCCCGACCCCCTTTCGGACTACGGCCTCTTGTACACGTTCCCATCCTTCATCACGAATCCGACGTGCTCCATGGCCGTGATGTCGCTCAGGGGATTGCCGGGGACGGCCACGATGTCGGCGAACTTCCCCACTTCGATCGTGCCGATGCGGTCGGACATGTCGAGCAGATCGGCAGCGTTGCGGGTAGCAGTCTGAATGGCCTGCATCGGCGTCATCCCGTAGCGGGTCTCGTACTCGAACTCTTTCGCCTCGTTGATCGCATCCCACGGAAATCCGCCGGCATCGGTTCCGAAGGCGATCTTCACGCCGCGCTTGAGCGCGCGTGAGAAACTGTCGCGGTGATAGGCGGGGATCTTCATCCAGATCCCGCCGCGACCCGGCGCCACGAACTCGGTGACCGTCAGGGTCGGGCAGAGATAGACGCCCTTGGCCACCATGACGTCGATCAGATCGTCGGGGATGGACACGCCGTGTTCGATCGAGTCGACCCCGGCGTTGAGCGCGTTCTCGATGCCCGGCCGGGCCATGGCGTGTGCCGCCACTTTGTGGTGCAGGCGATGCGCTTCGTCGACGATCGCTTTCATCTCCTCGGCAGTGAACGTCGGCGTCGACGAGAGCGTCCCGTCCTTGGCCACGAAGTACGAGCGGTCGGCGTAGACCTTGATCCAGTCCGCACCGTGCGCGATCTGCTCGCGTACCGCTTTCCGTCCCGCATCGGCGCCGTCGACGATCTGCACGCCCATCGGATGGGTGATGTCGGGCGCGTAGCCGCTCGGACCATAGCCGCCGGTGACCGACATCGCCCGCGTCGAGACGACCATGCGCGGCCCGTCGATGATGCCGTTGTTGATGGCGTGTTTGAGGTCGACGTCGGTGTACATCGCCCCCTCGGTCTCGACATCGCGGACGGTCGTAAAACCATTGCCGAGTGCGATCTTGACGGCCTTGCTGGCACGCAAGGCGCGGTAGGCGAGCGATTCCCTGAAGAGCTGCGCGTCGTACTCCTCGGCGGTGATGTCGCCCTGCAGCAGCGTGTGAACATGGGCGTCGATGAGTCCCGGCAACAGCGTCATATCGCCGAGGTCGATGACCTGTGCCCCCGCGGGAACGGCGCCGCCGATCGACTCGATCCTGTTGCCGCGCACCACGATCACGGCCGGCGAGACGATGCTTCCGCCCCGGCCGTCGATGAGGCGGGCGGCGCGGAGAGCGACGACCCTGGGCGGTGCGTCCGCAGCGAGCGCGGCGACGGCGACGAGAGAGAGCGCAAGAGCCGTGATACGTTTTGTCATCGTTCTGGAATTCTAAGGCCATGCGCTTTTCTGTGTCCGAGTACGTCCGCTGGGAAGATATCGATGCCGCCGGCATCATCAACTACCAGGCCTATCTGCGCTTCTTCGGTCTGGCCGAAGTGGAGCTCTTTCGGTCGTGCGGGCTCTCCTACCGGACGCTCTTCGACGATCTCGGCTTATGGCTTCCGCGCGTCCACGTCGAGTGCGATTTCTTTCATCCCGTGACGCTCGACGAACTGCTCATCGTCGATGCCTACTTCGGAAAGATCGGCGCCAGCTCCATCCACCTCAACTTCGAAGTGCATCGCACCGAGGCCCCCGACATCGTCGTCGCCACGGGCAAGTACATCCTCGTGGCCGTGAAGCGCGGCGAGTTCAAGCCGACGCCGGTGCCCGACATCGTGCGCGAGAAACTGGCGAAGTACGTGGAGGGCTGAGAGGCTACTGCCGCGCGTACGCCAATCCATCCGGCACGTTCCCGGTCTCGAACTCGTGGGTGATCGAGAACGAGGTGAGCTCGAGAACCTGTATCTTTTTCGCGCCCGCGCACGCCACGAACGCGCGCTGGCCGTCTGGCGCCATGAGGATTCCCGACGGTTCCGCCGCCATCGCCACCGACTTGATCATCTCTTTCGTGGCCGCGTCGTAAACCAGCACGACGTTTGAGGCCGGATCGGAGACGAGCACGAACTTGCCGTCGCGAGTGAACTTCACGCGGTTGGCCACCTTCGTCGTCGTCTGCAGCGTCTGGACAACCTCTCCCTTGTCCGGATTGATGATGGCGATGCCGCCGTCTGCCACGCGCGATGCCACCCAGAGCTCCGAGCCATCCGGCGAGAGATCGATCCCTTCCGGCCCCTTAACGACCGGAATCTGCTTGACGAGAATGGTTCGCGGCGCAGCGCGCAGATCGAAGACGGTGACGCTGTTCGAGCCGATATTGGCAGTGTAGATCGTCTTCTCGCCGCTTGTGACAATGATCATGTGCGTGGTGTCCGCGCCGCTTCCGCTGATGAAATCGATGCGGTCGGACGCGGCGTCGTACCGCGCGATCACGCGGCTCCCTTCGGCCGTGAACCAGAATCGCGAGCCGACCGCAACGATCCCGTGCGGCCGCAGCAGGCCCGGAAGCGCGAAACGCCGCAGTTCCTTGTGGCCCGGCACATCGATGACCGAGAGCGTCGTCCCCGGATTCGGTCCGGTACCGTAGTTCGCGACAACGGCGATCTTTCCATCGTCCGACGCCGCAACCTCGTGCGGCGCGTCGCCCGTGGGAATCGTAGCCATCGTCGTCAGCGTGGCCGGATCGACAAACGAGAGCGTCGCATCGCTCTTGTTGAGAACGAGGAGCGTGTCGGCGTGGGCGGTGAGGGCGGTAAGGAGGAGGGCGAAGATGAGGCGCTTCATGAATGTGAGTATGCCGAAATTGGCCATGACGCGAAATAGCTTGTTGCTGGGTTACTTGGTTGCTGAGTTGTTCGGATTCAGCAACCAAAGCAACCGAGCGACCTAGCAACTCAGCAACTGATACCCCCAACACAGCCCCTCAGAACCCGACAAGATTCGGCTCCGGCTGAATCTCCACTCCGAACGTCTCGCGCACCCGCTCCTGAATCATTGCGACTAGCTCCAGCGCTTCCCGCGCCGTGCCGCCGCCACGGTTGATGACGGCGAGCGTGTGCTTCGATGACAGGCCGACATTGCCGTGCACAAAGCCCGTGTGGAAACCGGCGTGCTCGATGAGCCAGGCGGCGGAGAGTTTGATCTGGTCGCCGGACGGGAAGTGTGGGACGTCCCTCGTCCCGGCGCGGAGGAGGAACTCGTCGAACCGCGGCAGTGTCAGGACCGGGTTCATGAAGAACGACCCATCGCTGCGCGTATCGGGATCGGATGGATCGAGGACCATTCCTTTGCGCCTGCGGATGGCGATGACGGCGTCGCGCACCCGCCGCAGATCGCCGGGATCGACGTCGTTCTCGTCGAGATACCTCTGCAACTCGGGATAGCGAATCGCTGCTGCACCTCCCGGCCTCAGGCGAAAGGTCACCCCGACGACGATGTAACGGTCCTTCGCCTCGTTCTTGAACACGCTCTGCCGGTAACCGAAGCCGCATTCCTGGTTCGTCAGCGTCACGACGCGGCCTGTGTCGCGCTCGATCGCTTCCACTCTGATGATCGTCTCGCTGACCTCCTGACCGTAGGCGCCGACGTTCTGGATCGGCGTGGCGCCGGTCAGCCCGGGGATGCCGGAGAGGCACTCGATGCCTGCCCAGCCGCGGTCGACGGCGAAGGCGACGAAGTCGTCCCATCGCTCGCCGGCTGCGACGTAGACCAGTACCGAAGCCGCATCTTCGTCGCGCACGGTAATACCTCGCAGGTCGATCTGCAGGATGATGCCGTCGAATCCCTGGTCGGCGATCAGGACGTTGCTGCCGCCGCCGAGGATGAATAGCGGCTCGTGCTGCACGCCGGCCCAGGCCACCACTTCGCGGATCTCGTCGACGCTCTCCGCGCGGACAAAACTCTTCGCCGGACCGCCGATGCCGAGGGTCGTCAAAGGGGCGAGAGGGACGTTCCGCTGTAGCCGGCCCGGTGCAACACTCTGCAACGACTCCGTCATCGCCGTTGCATTGTGCATCATCGCTGCCTGAGAATGGCCGGCATGTCAGACATCGCCGTCGCAGAAAAGCAGTGGTTCGGCCATCCACGTGGATTGGCAACGCTCTTCTTCACCGAAATGTGGGAGCGCTTCAGCTACTACGGTATGCGCGCGTTGCTGGTGCTCTACATGACCGGCTCCGTCATGCAGCCCGGTCTCGGATTT
>DATLWH010000846.1:0-9880 GCA_035576505.1 Thermoanaerobaculia bacterium
ACGGCGCCGGTGTCGGTGACGTTGTTGTTGTTCGTCTCGCTCTTGCAGGCGTAGCCGAAGAATGCCAGGGCCACGATGGTCAGGAGAATCAGGGTTTTCTTCATTCGATTTTTTCCTCTCAGATGTTGCTTGGGTTGGTTGTGCGACATGAGTGATTTCGATGTCGTTCTGGGAGTGCCCGCCTCACCTCCTTCGCATGCGTCGAATCGTCAAAGCTTCAAACCGCGCGAGGCAACCGCCCCGCAAATCAGATCATCGGTACAAAGACGAGAGGAAACCAGCAACCGGGGTGCCACGGGGACGCCGTCACAACAAAAGACGTCCCGCGGCTTCCGCGGGACGTCTCGGTAATGAGGCGATTCCCGTTTTAGTGCTTCTTCTTGGAGCTGGTCGTGGTGGTCTTGGTCGTGCCGGTCGTGGTCGTGGAGGTCGTGCCGGACGTTGACGTAGCCGTCGTCGCCGTCGTGGCCGTGCCGGAGGTGTCGCTCATCGTGCTGGCCGGCATCGTCGAGGTGGAGGTCGTCGAGCTCGTGTCGGTGGCCATCGTGCCGCTGGTGGTGGTGGCGGTGTCAGTGGCGGTGGACATCGTCGAAGACGTATCCGTCGCGGCCGCGCTCGTGTCGGTGTTATTGGCAGCCGTCTCGCTCTTGCAGGCGAAGCCGAACACGCTCAGGGCGAGGACCGTCAGGAGAACCAGAAGTTTCTTGCTCATTTGTTTTTTTCCTCTCGTTGTTGGTTGGTTATCGTTTGTCCGGGGATTGAATCTGATGAAAAGAGTGCCTGCTCACCCCCCTTGGCAATTGATCGAAATTCCCGCGAAGCGGCTGCTTCGCAACCTTGGTCTAAAAACGAGCTCTACACGATTCGCAACGTCGATGCCAGCCGGGTGCCGGCACCAATCGAAAATGAAAACCCTGACCGTTGAAAACCGCGGGGATGAGCGTTCACCGCTCGGCGAGGGGCTATAGTCTAGGAACGCACATCCCAATGTCAAGCGCCTCCGCCTCCATTCATCCGTTCCGCACGCCTCCCGTTTCCGGGATCGTGCACTCGTTCGACGCCACCCCCATCGCGTACGACCTCTACGACCACTCGTCCCGCTCGCTTGTGCTGGTGATTCCCGGGTTCTGGCGGGACCGGCGGCACCCGTCGATGCTCACCCTCGCCTCGCACCTGCGTGAGCTCGGTTACCGGGCGGCGATCGTCGATCCACGCGGACACGGCGACAGCGGAGGGACTTACGGTTTCAACCTCTATGAACACTACGACACGGCCGCCGTGGCCGAGGAACTGCTGAGGCGGCTGCCGATCGAATCGATCACCATCGTGGCGCTCTCCTACGGTGCGTCGGTAGCCATCTCGACAGTAGCGCGGCACAAATTGCCGATCGCCTCCCTGCTCCTGATCTCCGCGGTCGCCGATTTCTCGAAGATCATGCCCCGCATCAACCCCTTTACGCTGCACCGTCATATCGCCCTCTCGCAAATGCTCAAGCGGCCCCACTTTGACTGGCAGTTTCGGCGCAGCCCGAAGCTTCGCGCAGTCGATGACGTCCGCGACGTCCATGTGCCGATCTGCCTGGTTCACGTCAAGAACGATTGGCTGATCGGCCACGACCACTCCCTGGCGCTCTACGAGGCCGCCAACGAGCCCAAGGAGCTGCACGTGATCGACATCCCCGGCAACTACCACGCCGACCGTATCTTCTCCGTCGCCGCCAGCGAGATCGATCCTCTGTTCAGCGATTTTCTGCGCAGGTATACGCTGGCGTAGCGGGAGTCGGGTGTCGGGAGTCGGGGGTCGGAAGGGGTCTCGCGGTTGCTTTCGAGGGTGCCGATGAACGCGGATACACCCGTCTGGCTTTGAGACGCCTCTGTCTGAGAATCAGAATCACAACGCCGCAAATCCTCAGAAACGTGGCACTTAGGGCGGAATCCCGCACGGCACATCCCTTGCGATTGCCCCGCATCTAGTCCAACGCCACTTCCAATCTTGTCGACACTACTGGACCGCCGGTTCCGAGACAAGTCACGTCAAACAGGAGATTCCCATGTCCAAGTCGTTATTCATCATCGCCTGCATTCTCGTCATCGTTTGCACCATCGGAGTCGCGGCATCGGCGGCGGCTGCGGAAGTCATCGGCACTGTTTCCAACGGCGAGATCGTCGTCTGGTTGGAAGGGGGTCTGCCTCACGAGGTGCCGAAGCCGATCAGCGTCGCGCAGCGCGGCGTGAAGTTTGATCCGGATCTGGCGGTCGTGGTCGTCGGCCAGACCGTGCAGTTTCCAAACGACGACAACATCGCGCACAACGTCTACTCCGCCTCCGCCACCATGAAACTGAATCTGGGCGTCTACGAGAAAGGCGAAACGCGCTCGGTCACGTTCGACAAACCCGGTCTGGTCGATCTCCACTGCTGGCTGCACAAGCGCATGAACGCCGATCTGGTCGTCGTTCCGAACCGCTTCTTCAACCAGGTCGTGGACGGCGGCTTCCGGATCAGCGGCGTTCCCGCGGGCACCTACACGCTGGTAGCCATTCGCCGCGACGGCACGCACGCCGGGAAGAAGATCACCGTGCCGGCCAAGGGCTCCGTCGCAGTCGCCTTTTAGTAGCGAGGAAATACTCATGCGCAGACTCATTTCAAGCCCGATCAGCGGAGCGTTCACAGTCGTTCTCTTCCTGACCGCTGTCACGACCGGCGTGGCCCGCGACACGAGCAAGCCCGCGGCCGGCGGTTTGACGCCGGCCACTCTCGACCGCCTCTCGCGGCTGCCCGGCGGCCTTGCCGCGTTACCGTCGGCCTTTCCGCTCACGCCGGCGCACGCAGCGAAGGTCAGTCTCGGCCGGGAGCTGTTCTTCGACAAGCGTCTGTCGGGCGATCGCTCGATGAGCTGCGCGACATGTCACGATCCGCGTTTCGCGTTTGCCGACGGCAAACCGCTCTCCGCGGGGTTCCTCGGCAAGACGCTTCGCCGGCATTCGCCGACCGTGCTCAATGCCGCGTTGACGGTTCCGCAGTTCTGGGACGGGCGGGCGGCCGGGCTCGAGGAGCAGGCCACGATGCCGATCATGTCCAAGGACGAAATGAACATGGCTGATGAGACGATGCTCGTGAGCCGCCTCGAGGACGATGATGCGTACAGACGCGCATTCCGCGCGGTGTACGGCGCGGCGCCGAACCTCAAGCTCATCGCTGACGCACTCGTGGCGTTCGAGCAAACGCTCGTCACGCCCGACGCGCCCTTCGACCGCTATGTGCGCGGCGACCGCGGCGCGCTCACCGCGCAAGAGAAGCGCGGTCTGGCGCTGTTCGTCGGCAAGGCTGCCTGCTCGCAGTGTCACCTCGGTCCGGGCTTCACAGACGGCAGCTTCCACAATCTGGGTATCCCCGTCGCGCCGGGCCATCCGGCAGACGACGGCCGCTTCGAGGTGACCAAGGATGCGAAGGACCGCGGCGCCTTCAAAACCCCGACGCTCCGCAATGTCGATCGCACCGCGCCCTATCTTCACGACGGCAGCATGACAACTCTCGAGGAGGTCGTCGACCTCTATAACCGCGGGGGCGGACCGGGCGCCGGCAAGAGCGACCTGCTCTTCGAGCTCGGGCTCACACCCAGGGAGAAGACGGACCTCGTGGCCTTCCTGCACTCGCTCCCGGGCACGATGCCGGCGCTCCCAGAGCGACGATGATCAAGATTGCTACGATTCACCTGGCCATCAGTTACTTCCGCTGCTCGTAGATATCGAGCGCCACGCGCGTGTGATCCTGTGGGTCGTACTTGACGTAGAGCTCCGCGCCCGGCTGGATCCGGGGGATATCCAGACGGCCGATCACCGCCTTTGTTTCCGCCCGGAACGGCTCGATACCGTCGGCGTGTACCTCGAGCCGCAAGCCGACGATCGGGTTTTCGTTGAGCGACATGCCCGTGTCCCAGATCTGCAGAACGCGAGCCCGCGCGGGCCTGCCCACCCTGCGGATCTCGTTCGCCCGGTCCTCGCCCGTCATGTGGTCAACGAGCCTCATCACGCAGCCGCACAGAAGGATGCACGGGACGAGGAGGACGAGGGAGCGCCACTTCATCTTCGCAGTATTCACCGTTTGCCCAGGCGAGGACAGTGACTGCGGTCACGATGCTGCCCCTCCCTTTCTTTTCGGAATACGATGTCGTCTGTGTCTGAGCCGCACACACACGCTGTCAATCTCGCGGTTGGCGGCGCTGCTTCCCCTGCCGGCCGCGACGAGGCGGCGCGCTTCGAACCGGTCGCGTTCGAACATGACCGGCCGGAACGGACGCGCATCGAGCACAGCGACCGCATCCAGACCCTGGGCATCGACGCCGGGATCCTGGCCTCGGAGCTGCGCGACGCCATCCGCGGCGAGGTCCGCTTCGACGACGGCGCGCGAGCGCTCTACGCTACCGACGCCTCGAACTATCGTCAGGTACCGATCGGCGTGGTCATCCCACGCGACGCGGAAGACGTCATCGCCGCCGTGGCCCTTGCCCGCAAACATGGTGCGCCGATCCTGGCCCGCGGCGGCGGTACGTCGCTGGCCGGCCAGTGCTGCAACGTGGCCGTCGTTCTCGACTTTTCGAAGTACATGCACAACATCCGCGAGCTGAACGCCGCCGGCAGGTACGCGGTGATCGAGCCCGGCATCATCCTCGACGACCTTCGCAACGCCGCCGAGAAACAGACGCTCACCTTCGGACCCGATCCCGCCACGCACACACACTGCACCCTCGGCGGAATGATCGGAAACAACTCCTGCGGCGTGCACGGGCTGATGGCGGGTAAGACCGCCGACAACATCGAAGAGCTGGAGATCCTCACCTACGACGGCGTGCGGATGCGCGTGGGTCCTACGAATGAGGCTGAGCTCGAAAGCATCATCACCGCAGGGGGCCGGCGAGGCGAGATCTACGCGGGGATGAAACGCATTCGCGATACGTACGGCGATCTCATTCGGGCGAAGTACCCGAAGATCCCGCGCCGCGTCTCAGGCTACAACCTCGACTCGCTCCTGCCGGAGAACGGATTCAACGTCGCGCAGGCGCTGGTCGGCAGCGAGTGCACCTGCGTGGTCGTGCTCGAAGCGAAGTGCCGCCTCGTCTACTCGCCGCCGTCGCGAACACTCGTCGTCCTCGGCTACGACGACATCTACCTGGCCGCGGACGACGTGCCGCGCCTTCTCGAATTCAACCCGATCGGCCTCGAAGGGATCGACGACCGCCTCATCGCCGACATGAAAGCGAAACGCTTGAACGTCGACAAGATCGGCCTTCTCCCCGAAGGCAAAGGGTGGCTGCTCGTCGAATTCGGCGGCGAGACGAAGGAGGCGTCCGACGGCTACGCGCGGACGATGATCGCCTCACTGGCCGCGTCGCCGTTCAAACCGTCGCATCGTCTCTACGACGACAAGAAAGAAGCCAGGATGGTCTGGGCGATCCGCGAGTCGGGCCTCGGTGCGACCGCGTTCGTGCCCGGCAAGGGGCACTCCTGGGAAGGTTGGGAGGACTCGGCCGTCGATCCGAAGCACCTCGGCAAGTATCTCCGGGAGCTGCGGGCGCTCCTCGACCGGTATGGCTATATCGGAGCCCTCTACGGCCACTTCGGCCAGGCCTGCGTCCATACACGGAACGACTTCGATCTTGAGAGCGCTCCGGGCATCGCCAGGTTCCGGGCCTATCTCGATGAAGCGGCCGATCTCTGCGTCAAATACAACGGCTCGCTCTCCGGCGAGCATGGCGACGGCCAGGCGCGCGCCGCGTTGTTGCCCAAGATGTTCGGCCCTGAGCTCGTGCAGGCTTTCAACGAGTTCAAGTCGCTCTGGGACCCGGAGTGGAAGATGAATCCCGGCAAGGTGGTGATGCCGTATCACCCGACCGAGAATCTCCGCCTCGGCGCCGGCTTCGATCAGTGGTCGCCGCAGACACACTTTCAGTTCCCCGAGGATGACGGCCGGATCGATCGCGCCGTGACGCGTTGCGTCGGCGTCGGCAAATGCCGCCGGATCGACGGCGGCACGATGTGCCCGAGCTTCATGGTCACGCGCGAGGAGGAGCACTCCACCCGAGGCCGTGCCCGCCTGCTCTTCGAGATGTTCGAGGGGAAAACGATTCCCGCGAACTGGAACAACGAGGCTGTCAAAGAATCGCTCGATCTCTGTCTGGCCTGCAAGGGATGCAAAGGCGACTGTCCCGTGAACGTCGACATGGCCACGTACAAGGCGGAGTTCCTCTCGCACTACTACGAGCGCAAGTTGCGGCCGATGGCCGCCTACTCGATGGGCTGGATCTACTGGTGGGCGCGCGCCGCGGCGATCGCCCCCGAGGTGGCGAACGCCATCATGTCGCTGCCGATCACGCGGGCGCTCGCCGGCGTGGCGCCGGAGCGAAAGATGCCACGGTTCGCCAAACGGCCGTTCGTGGAGCAGTTTCATGGCAAGTCAGAATTTCATTCCGACCTGCGCTCGAAGCGAGTCCTCCTCTGGCCGGACACATTCAACAATCACTTCCGCCCGAACACCGCCAATGCAGCGGTCGAGGTGCTGGAGGCGGCCGGCTACGAGGTGATCATTCCGCGCAAACGCCTCTGCTGCGGACGGCCGCTCTACGACTGGGGCTTCCTGGGCATGGCTAAGAGCCTCTTGCAGGAAACGATGGATGCGTTGCGGCCCGAGCTCGACGAAGGCATCCCGATCGTCGGGCTCGAACCGAGCTGCATCTCGGTGTTCCGCGACGAGTTGCCCAACCTTTTCCCAGCCGACGAAGAAGCCATCCGTCTGTCGAAGGCGGTGAATACGCTGCCGGAGTTCCTGCTTCAAAACCACGTCGAGCTGCCGAAGCTGCGCGGCAAGGCACTCGTTCAGGGGCATTGCCACCACAAGGCCGTCCTGCACTTCGACGATGAAGAACAGGTTCTGAAGAAAGTCGGCCTCGAGGTCGATCATCCCGACTCCGGTTGCTGCGGGATGGCAGGCGCGTTCGGTTTCGAGCGCGACAAGTACGAGCTGTCGATGCGCATCGGGGAGCGGGTCCTTCTGCCCGCGGTGCGCGAGGCGGCCCGCGACACCATCATCGTCGCCGACGGCTTCAGTTGCCGCGAGCAGATCGCGCAGTCCACGGGTCGCGAGGCACTTCATCTTGCACAGGTACTGCAGATGGCTATGCAGGAGAACGCGGCTGGTGAGTTGCCCGAACGGCAGTACGCCGAGGAACCGGCCGCGATGGGTGGCCGAAAGCGGATGTGGAAAGCGGCGGGGATCGCCGGCGGTATTGCGCTGAGCGCCTGTGGCGTGGCGCTGTTGCGACGATGGCGGAAACGGTAGAGCGATACGTACCCATCGCCGACTACGCGGCGATCGGCTGCACCCGGTCGGTGGCTCTGATCTCGCGCGGCGGCTCCATCGACTGGCTGTGTTGGCCGCGCTTCGACTCCGCGTCGATCTTCGGCCGCATCCTCGATGCGGAAAAAGGGGGCTTCTTCGCCATACGTCCCGCCGTCGCGCACGAGGCCAAGCGCCGCTATCTCGAAGGGACCAACGTCATCGAGACGACGTTCACCACGGACTCAGGCGTCGGGCGCCTCGTCGACCTGATGCCGGTGATGACGGAAGAAGAGAAGCGCAAGCGCCTCTCGCCGTTCCGGCACCTGTTGCGTCGCATCGAAGTCGTCGACGGTGAGGTGGCTGTCGAGGCGGTCTTTTCGCCGCGCCCCGATTACGGGCGCATCACGCCGCGCCTGGAGTTGCGCCGCGACTCGGTCTACTGCACATGGGGAGCGCGCGTGCTCAACCTTCGCAGCGACGCCGAGTTCCGCATCGATCGAGGCACGGCAACCGCGAACGTCGTCCTCCACGCCGGCCAGTCACGCACGTTTGCGCTCGGCTTCGATGACCAGACCCCGTCCGTCCTCCCAAACCTGGGCGACGAAGCGGCCGCGGAGATCGGGCGGACGATCGACTTCTGGCGCACCTGGTCGTCGCAACTGACGTACAGCGGATCGCATCAGGCGCTCGTCCTCCGCTCCGCGCTCATCCTGAAACTGCTGACGTATGCACCGACCGGAGCGATCGTGGCCGCGCCGACGACATCGCTCCCCGAGTCGATCGGCAGCGTGCGCAACTGGGACTACCGCTACTGCTGGCTGCGCGACGCGTCGTGGACCGTCTCGGCGCTCTATGACTGCGGCTACGCGGATGAAGGGGCGGCGTTTCTCGACTGGCTGCTCTACTCGACGCGCCTCACGCAGCCGAATCTGCAGATGCTGTACGACGTCTTCGGTGAAGCACACGTGCCCGAGAGCACACTCGACCATCTCGAAGGCTACCGCGGCTCGCGCCCGGTTCGCGTCGGCAACGCCGCACATTCGCAGTTCCAGCTCGACGTCTACGGCGAAGTCCTCGGCGCCGTCGAAGAGGCCACACGCCGCGGTGAGAGGCTCGACCACGATACGCAGCGCCTCATGCGCCGCCTCACCGACATCGTCTGCGAGCGCTGGCAGGAACCGGACGCCGGCATCTGGGAAAAGCGCGGCGATCCGCGGCAGCACGTACACGGAAAGGTGATGGCCTGGTCAGCCCTCGACAGCGCGCAGCGCATCGCCAAACGCTGCCACATCGAGATCGACGAGGCGCACGTGGCGAAGGCGAAAGCGGAGATCAAGGACGCGGTGATGACGCGGGGCTTCGACGCGCGGCGAAACACGTTCGTGGGCATCTTCGACGAAGAGGAGGTCGACGCCAGCCTGCTCTTCATCGCGCGAGTCGGCTTCATCGATCCGACCGACCCGCGAATGCTCGGCACGATCGACGCCATCCGCAAAGACCTCGGCCACGACGGTCTCATCTACCGCTACGACAGCCGCAAGACCGACGATGGCCTTCCGGCCGGCGAAGGCGTTTTTCTCGCCTGCAGCTTCTGGCTCGTGGAAGCTCTGGCACTGGCTGGCCGCGTCGACGACGCGAGCGCGCTCTTCGACGACGTCATTCGCCGCGGCAATGACGCCGGCCTCTTCGCCGAGGAGATCGACGGGGCCAGCGGCGCGCTGCTGGGCAACTTCCCGCAGGCGCTCTCGCACATCGCGCTGCTCAATGCGGCCCTGAGCATCGAGGAGGCCGCGAAGAAAGGGAAGGCCGCACCGCGCGCTCAGTAAAGCGCGTAGAACGTTCCCAGCATCGTTCCATACATCACGTGCGCGAACAGCAGCACGAACGGCGTCTTCGACCCGTAGTTCCTGACGAAGAACCCAGGCGGCTCGAGCAGCCGCGTCGGCTCCGGGCCGCGGAAGTCCGACACCATGCGCGGATGGACGCCCGGCAGGGCCGGCAGCAGCACCACGACGACAAACATCCCCTGGAATGCTCCCAACAGCGCGCCATACCACCATGTCGCCGCGTGCAGGTTCTCGAAGAAGAGCCCGTAGACGATCGCGAAGATCCAGCCGTTCGCGAGGTGGATGACCAGCCCGAGCACCCTGGCGCGGTCGCGATCAGGCGTGAACATCGTCCCAACGATGAAAGGAATGTCGATCCGCGTGAGCCCGAGCGACTGCGCCAGGATGGAGAGTCCCGTCAGAAGGACGGTCGCCGCGAAACCCCAGAGGAGGATGGATGGGAGGTTCATGGGAAGGTGGGCGTGCGGGGAGCGTGCCTACGCGGCGGATCGCAATCGGCCAGCTACGAAATACGCGAACGCCAGTAATTCGGCTTCTTACTTGTCGGTGCCAGCGCCACAATCTCCAGATGGTCGGGATGTTCGCGGTAAATCAAGAAGAAGGGGAAGTGACGTAACGGAAACCGTCGTATGGCGCCGCTCACGCGAGCCTGCCCGACAACTTCGCCTATTTGTGGATAGTCAGCGATCAGTTGTGTGACT
>DATLWH010000847.1:0-3509 GCA_035576505.1 Thermoanaerobaculia bacterium
GTTTGAAGAGGTTGCCATTTCACCTCAGGTGGCTTCGGCGCAGAAGAGGCGGTGGCCAGGAACACCAGTAACAAAGCCACGCTCCGAAAGGTGATTCCGACGCTCCGTCGCGCATACGACATGGCTTCCACCTCCCCACGCGAAGGGCTCGCGTCGTTCACGACGACGCGAGCCACAGGCCGGTACTGCAACTATTTCGCGTGGGACTTTATCTGGCAGGCATCGATGATCTTCGTCGGATCGACGGCTTCGTTGTCGACCTGCTCGCTGACCACTTTCCCTTCCTTGTCGATCAGGAAGGTGGCCCGGCGCGCCGAGGCCATCGCCGCGCCGCCGATGTGGTACTCCTTCTCCAGTCCGTACTCTTTGATCGCTTTGGCGTCCATGTCGCCGAGGAGGGGGAAGGTGATGCCGTTCTGCTGGGCGAAGGCATGATTGGCGAAGGGGCTGTCTACGCTCACACCCAAGACCTGGGTGTCTGAGCCTTCCACTTTGGCCAGACTGGCCTGGAAGGCTTTCATTTCGGTCGTTCAGCCACCGGTGAAAGCGAAGACGAAGAAGGCCAGAGCGACGCTCTTCTTCCCCTTGAAATCGTGTAGCGATACAGGTTTGAGCTTGCTGCCGTCGTACTCCAGCAGCGTGAAGTCGGGCGCTACGTCCCCGACCTTGATCTTCAGCGGTTCCGCCGCTTCCTTCTTCTTTTCCTGGGCGAACGCCCCCACGCTCCCCATCGATAACGCTGCCAATAGCAGGATCCCTATGAGCCGATCACGCATTCAAACGCCTCCTCCGGGCATCGTACAAAGCTGCCCTTGACCGCCGATGTTACAGTCTCGAAACGGTGCATCCAAACGGTAGGCCTTTCAGCGGACCCTTCCGCCGCGAAAGAAGCGGATCGACCGGAAGTGAATGTCGAAGTAGCTGGCGGCGGCGCGGAGCGCGCCGGCCACCACCCATTCCTCACGCGTGACGATTCCCTCCAACGGCAGCCGCATGTGTGCCGGCAGTTTGAACCGGCAACGCCGGCAGAGCGCGTTCCCCTCCGTTTTCTCCAGACTGCAGCGTGGACAGTTCCTCCTCCTGGCCAGCTTCGTGATCTGTTGCCTGGACATCATCGCAACCCCCTCCCTCCCGTAGTGCTGCAAAGACAAAAAGGCCGGGGAGCACCCGGCCTTTCGTACTGCACATGTTTCTGTGCGGTGGATGATACCGGCCTCGGGTATGGAAAATCAACCTGACGGCCAGCCCGTATCATTCACCCGTGGACGTTGGCTCACAGCTCGGCCGATACGAGATCGTCTTTGCGATGGTGAGTAATCGGCGCCGCACGGTCATCTTCCGCCTCCATCACGACAGCCGAACAACGTCAGCGGAGCTGCTTTGCCTGTCGCGACGTAACCCGCGTCGTTCGGGTGCAAATGATCTCCGCTGTCGTACTCGGGCAGGATGCGCGCTGGGTGGCTCGGATCCCGCACGGGCTGGTCGAAGTCGATCATCCCATCGAATTCCTTCGTGTTGCGCATCCAGGTGTTCACCTCTTCGCGAACCTTCTCGTTCTGCGGCGTACAAAAGGTGATGACCGGTCCGCGAAAGAACGCGCCTTCACAGGGCGGTACCGTGGTGATGATGACTTTGACTCCCTTCTTGTGCGCGCGGTCCAACAGCTGGCGATTGGCTGCGATCATGGTCTGTGCGTCCACGGATTCACTCGCCGGAATGAAGGAGCCGGGGAACAGGATGTCGTTGATGCCGAGGCCGAGGATGACGAACTTGACGCCGGATTGCTTCAGAACGTCCCGGTCGAAACGGACAAGGCCCGATTCGCCGAGGGCCGGCGCCAGATCCTCGAAGACCGCACCGAATGGACCGCCCGCCTGCCTTGAGCTGCTGGAGTCGCTCACCAGACGATTGCCGATGATGCCTTCATTGAGCACGCCGATCGGCGCATCCTTGTTTACGCATTTCTGCAGTCGCTCGGCAAGGACGTCCGGCCATCGCCTGTTCACATCCTTGGTTGATCCGTCACCGTCCGTCAGTGACGACCCAAGAGCGACGATGGCAAATCCGCGAGGCGGAGCCGCAACGTCGACGCCTGTGAGAAATGGCCAGGAGAGGATCGTTTTCGCGGCGGTGAACCTGGCCTCGGCGGTCGAGTCGCCGGTCTCGGGCGAGACGTAGTTCGTCTGCTGCGCCAGGGAGTGCGATGTCGTGGCCAGCGCGGTCTCGCGAAAGAAGAGGCTGATCGCAAGATCCGAGAGAGCGGGCACGTCGAGGTCTACCGGATCGCTGACGGCCATGGACCTTGGGGCGACCGTAAGCGACTTCTGGCCTTGAAACGTCACCGTTCGATCCGAAGCGGGATCGATATCCGCGCCCGCAGCGCGGCGAGCCATGTGCACGGCGGCGATCTGGAGTGGCTGATCGCCGTATGTGTTCGAGATTTTGATTCTCGCCCTGGCACCGCCGGCGCTGGTGTGCACGATGAGGCGCACGGTTTGATTTCGAAAGCTTGCCAGCCGTCCGGGAAGCCAATGCTGTGCGGCTGCCGCCCACGTACCGATCCAGTGCTCACCATCTGTGTCAGATGCGATCGCGGCAGGCGCAAGAAGAAACAGTAAGCATACGAGGCACCGAAGTCTCATACGCGTGCTTACGGTTCATGCCAGCCGCGGTTGCAGCCGCTCGGATTCGAGCCGGAAACGAAAGGGAGTCAAGTGGTCAACCGGTGCCGCGACGGCTCAGATACAGTCCGGCAGCACTGCGACCAGTACAGTTTCGATCGGGAGTAATCTGTACTCATGACGAGCGCGGTTCCATCGCCGGTCACGCCGCTCTACCTTCGCATTGCGGAAAACGTCACCCAGCAGGTGGCATCCGGCACGCTCCGCGCCGGCGATCGCGTTCCGTCGCTGCGGCGGCTCAGCCGCCAGATGCGCGTAAGCATCACCACCGCTCTGCAGGCGTATCTCTGGCTGGAGAGCCGCGGCTATCTCGAGTCGAAGCCGCAGTCGGGCTTCTACGTGCGCACTCCGTTTGCGAGGCTGATCCCGGAGCCGCGATTCGAGACCCGCAAAAGTGAGCCGGCGGAGATCAGCGTGGATGCGGTCCTGTCCGACATGATCGAGGAGGCCAGTGACCCGGCCAACATTCCGTTCGGCGTGGCCTGCGCCAGCCCGGATCTCTTCCCGAGCCGCAAACTGAATCTCATTCTGCGGCGCGTCATTCGGGATCAACCGAATCACAGCGCACGCTACGACTTCGGATCGGAGCCGCTGCGCCGCCAGATTGCACGCCGCTCGCTGGCGATGGGCTGCTCCTTCTCGCCTCGGGACGTGACGGTGACGTCCGGCGGCCTCGAGGCCATCAATCTCGCTCTTCGTGCCGTTGCCAACCCCGGCGACGTCATTGCCGTGGAGAGCCCCACGTACTTCGGCATCCTCGGCGGCGTTGCCTCGCTCAACATGAAAGTCATCGAGATCCCCACGCACCCGCAGGATGGGATGGACCTC
>DATLWH010000848.1:0-2406 GCA_035576505.1 Thermoanaerobaculia bacterium
GCAGAACTTCACGTCAGTCTCTCTTCAGGACTCCCTCGGCTCTCTCACCGCCTACGCCCTCGGCCTGCGGCAGGACAGCGGCTTCCGCGTCGGCGCCGGCGTCGTCAACCTCGACAGCGTGTCGCACACGTGGACCGTGACTTCGATCGCGACGGGAGCAAGGGCAACGATCTTCGTACCAGCCTACTCTCTCGCGCAGACGACGCTTCCCGGCGGCTTCGGCTCCCCCGCGGGAAATGTGAACCTGACGTTTAACTCGGACGGTTCTGGCTTCTGGTGGAGCGGTTACGCTTCTTCGACCGACAACGTCACCGGCGATGGCTGGGTATCGCGTGCAACGCAATAAGCCGTAAGGCCCTACGGCTTGAACGGCTCCACGATCCTCTCCCCCGTCGCGATGTCGACGAGTGCCTGTATCAGGACCTTCGTACCTTTCTGAAGATCGGCGATCGGGTTCTTTTCGTTGACATCGTGACCGGGGTAGGGCTTGTCGGGGAACCACATCCCGAAGGCGATGGAGTTGGGCAGTCGTTTCGCGTACGTCCCGCCGCCGGAGATGGCGGGCTTGGGACTCTTTGTGCCGGTCGCGGCGGCGTAGTCGGCCAGGAGGCGGCGCACCAGTTTTGACTTCGGGTTGAAGCCGAGCGGTTCATCGTCGTAGAACCCGGTCGCGGTCAGCGAGGCGCCGGTTCGTTTGTTGAACGCGGTCACGAACCGCTCCATCTTCGTCTTCAGCTCCGGACCCGTGAGCGGCGGAATGCGGCGGATGTTGATCGTCAGCGTCGACAGTTTCTCATCGTTCGCATCCCGCTTGATCGTAGCGATGTTGACGGCGTAGCGGCCCCACACCGGATCGCGGTCCGTGATGCCGAGGCCGGTGCCGTGGATGTCGGCGCCGGCGGCGCGGACAAAGGCCAGCAGGTCGTTCGCCCCGCCCGCCGGCAGTTTGCCGTCGAGCACGCGCGCCAGCGCCACGATGGCGTTGCGGCCCCCCTCGAGGTTCACCCCGGCGTGCGCGGAATGACCATAGGCGACGACTCGGAAGGTTTCGCCGTTGGACAGGGTGGCCACGCGCGTTCCCTCCGGAAGCCGCACCGCTTTGATGGCATCGTCCAGAGGCTGCCAATCCAGCCGCGTCCCCTCCTTCCAGCGAAGTTTCACCTCGGCGTGATCGGGAACGATGCTCGCTGACAGTCCGGCATCGATGAGCACGACGCTGTACGGCTTGGCAGGTCCAGGCCGCTCGCCCGCTGCGTCCGTCGTGACCGAGAGTGAATTCCACGCTTTCTCGCCGACGATCACGGGAAACCCGGAATCGAGGACCAGGGTGTAGTCCGGCGCCTGATGCGTCTTCAGATACGTCGTCACATCGGTGTTGTTCGATTCTTCATCCGTGCCGATCAGAAGCCGCACGGTGTGCGTTCGCGCGACGCCGCTCACCTCGAGCGCCTTCATCGCCAGCAGCGCCTGCACGAGCGGACCCTTGTCATCCGCCGCACCGCGGCCATAAACATACGAGTCGTCGGTCTTGCCCGAGAACGGCGGGAAGGCCCACTCCTCCACATCCGCCGGCTGCACGTCGCCATGCACCATGAGACCCAGGACGGGGGCATCCGGAGGACCGGGAAGCTCGACCTCGTCGATCGGACCGGCGTCGCGATAGACGAAGCCGAAGTCGTGGGCGGTCTTCGCGATCCAGGCTTTCTGCGCGGCGTGGCCCTCGGTGTCGAACTGCGTCGTCGGAAAGCGCAGCACCTCGGAGATCAGCGGCACGAGACGCGAGGAATAGTCGCGCTCGTAGACCTTCGTCACGTTCGCGACGTTCGTCTGCAGCGTGGTGGCCAGGAGCAATACGGCGATGGAACGGAAGCTCATTTGCGGATTCTCCATTAAAATCAGCGCGGTCCAAATCTGAAGAGGTGAGCATTGATGAAAACGTTCCTCAAGATCGTGGGTGGAGTTGTGTTGATCGTCATCGCCGTGATCGCCGGCGCGGTGACCTGGCTTGCCGTGCGGAAGCCGCTGTCGAGGCCCGCCTCCGCGGAGAAAGTGGAAGCCACGCCGGAGCGTCTCGCGCGCGGCAAGTATGTCGTCGAGCACGTGTCGGACTGCCTGGCCTGCCATTCCGACCATCTCCTGAAGTTCAGCATCCCCGTGAAACCGGGGACCGAGGGCCAGGGCGGGTTCATCTTCGACAAGAACATCGGCTTCCCTGGTGTCGTAGCGGCACAGAACATCACGCCGGATGCGGAGTTCGGCCTCGGCCGGTGGAGCGACGGCGAGATCATTCGTGCCGCGCGCGAAGGCATCGACCGCAACGGCGACGCGCTCTTCCCGATGATGCCGTACGAGCACTTCCGGAACATGAGCGACGAAGACGTCAAGGCCATTGTCGTCTACCTGCGC
>DATLWH010000849.1:0-2191 GCA_035576505.1 Thermoanaerobaculia bacterium
CGTGGAGTCCAATCATGGCCTCGTGGAGTCCAATCATGGCCTCGTGGAGTCCGATCATGGCCTCTACGATTGTGAGAAGCTCACCATTTCGGTGATCGTTCTCCAATATCAAACGAGAGCTCCGTCAGTGGAAGGCGAACGGCCGCGGACTCGTTGTCCGCTCCGCAAATGCTCTATCGCTTCGACAACATCGAGAAGGCCTACGGTCCGCATGACATCGTCAAGGGGGCGACGTGGCAGCACAACCCTGGCGAGAAGGTCGGGCTGGTGGGCCGCAACGGGGCGGGGAAGACGACGCTGTTCCGGCTGCTGCTGAAGCAGGAGGACACGGATCACGGGCAGATCCTTCGGGCCTCGGGGTTGACGATCGGCCATGTGGGGCAGCATCTCGACGCTGAGCCGGGGATGTCGCTCTTCGACTACGTCGAGACGGCCTTCGCCGATGTTCTGGCCATCGAGCGGAAGATGCGCACGATCGAGCACGATCTCGCCGATGCCACCAGGAGCGCGGCCGAGCACGAGAAGCTGCTCGGGAAGTACGCGGGCTTGCAGCACGACTACGAGCATGCCGACGGCTACACGCTCCACGCCGAGGTCGAGCGGGTGTTGACGGGGGTCGGGTTTGCGAAGAGTGAGTGGGAGCGGCCGATCGCGGCCTTCAGCGGCGGGCAGCAGAACAGGGCCATGCTCGCTCGCGTCCTTCTGACGGACGTCGATTTGTTGCTCCTCGATGAGCCAACCAACCACCTCGACCTGGCCGGCATCGAGTTCCTCGAAGAGTTCCTGCAGTCGTTCCGAGGGAGCTATCTCCTCATCTCCCACGATCGGACGTTTCTCAACCGCACCGTGGGGAAGATCGTCGAGCTCGCACACGGGAAGCTGATCGAGTATCCCGGCAACTACGAGCGCTTCCTCGAGCTTCGTACCGAGCGGATGGAGAAGATGGCCGCCGACTACGAGCAGCAGCAGGAGCTGATCGACAAGACAAAGGACTTCATCCGCCGGAATCTCGCCGGGCAGAAAACCAAGCAGGCCAAGTCGCGCCGCAAGATGCTGGAGAAACTGGACGAGGTGGAGCGGCCAGAGACGGATGAGACGCTGGCGAGATTCCGTCTCGAAGCCGGCCCGCGCTCCGGCGCGGTGGCGCTGACGGCGGATCACGTCACCGCGGGCTACGACGAGAAGGGCGTGGTCAACGACCTGACCATGACCATCCGCCGCGGCGAGCGTTACGCCATCATCGGCCCGAACGGCTCCGGAAAGTCGACGCTGTTGAAAACATTCGCCGGCCGCCTGAAGCCGCTGGCCGGCACGGTCACCTACGGCCACAACGTGCAGGTCGGCTACTACGATCAGACCCTCGGCGATCTGAATCCCGCCGGCAACGTCATCGACGAGGTGTGGAACCTCGACCATTCGCAAACTGAGGAACAGGTGCGGAGCTACCTGGCGCAGTTCTCCTTCTTCGATGATGACGTCTTCAAGAAGACGCGCGACCTCAGCGGCGGCGAGAAGGGGCGCCTGGCTCTGGCCAAGATCATCTACACCGGCGGCAACGTCATGCTGCTCGACGAGCCGACGAACCACCTCGACGTCTACACGCGGGAGGCGCTGGAAGAGGCGCTGGAGCGCTTCACCGGCGCGCTGATCGTCGTCTCGCACGATCGTTACTTCATCGACCGCGTCGTCGAGCACGTGATTCTCGTCGATGAAGGAACTGCCGCCGTCTTCCCGGGCAACTACAGCGATTATGCCGAGCGGGTGAAAACGGGGATCGCCGTTCCGCGCCGGCCGGAAGCCGTTCCACCTCCGCCGTCGTCTCACGAGCGTCCGGCTCGGGAGCCGGCAGTCCACGCCGACGACAAGCTCGCCCGTGCCGAGCAGAAGAAGCGCGAGAAGCGATTGCGAGCAATCAATGCTGAGATCGCCGATCTCGAGTCCCGCATCGCCGGCGCCGAGCGCGAGCGCGAGCGTAACGACCTCCTGCTCTGTTCGGAGGAGGTCTTCCGCGACGGTGAGCGCAGCCGGAAGATCCAGTCGCAGAACGCCGATCTGAAAGCGATGGTCGAGCTGCTCTACGGAAAGTGGGAGACGCTGGCGCGGGAGAAAGAGGAGTTGGCTGGCGTGGTTGCGTAGTGGCGCGGTCTTGCGGTCTCGGGGTTGCCGGTTGCTGAGTTGCTAGGTTGCTGGG
>DATLWH010000850.1:0-5679 GCA_035576505.1 Thermoanaerobaculia bacterium
ATCGGCGGCCGAGCGCGGGGAGAGCTTGATGCTCACCGGACCGCTGATCGGATCGACGCGTTTCGCGAACGCGGGCTCGTACCCATCGGCGACGGCGAGCACGTCAAACAGAAGCGTCGGATCGAGGTTCTTCAGGACGAACGATCCTTTCGCATCGACCTGTACATGCTTCCCGCAATCGCGGTAGCAAGAGAGGCAGACGGCGCTCACGCCGCTCTTTGGATGCGCCCGGTAAACGTACACATGTGCCGCAGCGATCGGTAAGGAGTTGGCATCGACGACGATGCCGGTCAGGTCGGTCGCCGCGTGAGCCGCGGCGACACTCAGGAGGATGGAGAGTGCGGTTGCGAGTCGGTGCATATGATAGGGACGAATGAGGGGGGAGGAAGGTTACGCGGGGGGTGAAAAACCAGAAACCAGAAACCAGACGAGGCTCATTTGCGTCCTCTGCTGCTTTCTGCCTTCTGGTTTCTGGTTTCTAGTTTCTGGTTTACGTCAAAACGGCTTCTCCAACGACTCCGACTGTGGCGTGAACAGCTTCGCCCCCTCGGCGGTGATGTGCATGTCGTCCTCGAGGCGCACTCCGAATTCGCCACGGATGTAGATGCCGGGCTCGTTGCTGAAGCACATTCCTGGCTCGGCCATCAGAGATCTCGTCCATCCGAACATGTTGTTTTTGACCAGGTAGGGCCACTCGTGGCCTTCCATGCCGATGCCGTGGCCGAGGCGGTGGGAGAAATACTTGAAACCGGGGCCGTAGCCGGCGTTGACGATGACCGCGCGCGCCGCGGCGTCGATCGACTCGAGGGCGGCGCCGGGACGGGCTGCTTTGAGCGCGGCGTTCTGCGCTTGCCGGACGATGTCGAAGACCCGGTTCATCTTCTCGGTCGCCTTGCCGAGCACGAAGGTACGCGTGATGTCCGACTGATAGCCTTCCACCGTGCAGCCGTCGTCGACCATGATGATGGTCCCCTCCCCGATGGTCTGCGGCGTCGCCGAGCCGTGCGGCAGCGCGGTGTAGGGGCCGGTCTGCACGGTCGCATCCCCGGGAAATCCGACGCGGCGGTAGGCGAGCGAGATCAGGCTGGAGGCCTGGTTCTGCGTCATGCCTGGCTGCAGCGCCTGGTAGACCGCGTGGTAGACCTTCAGTGTGGCGTTGTTCGCCAACTGCATCAGCTCGAGCTCGTGGGCGTCCTTGATCATGCGGCAGCCCGCGGTGATGGGAGTGCCGAGAACAACCCTGGCGTGTGTGGCCGCGGAGGCAATGCCTTCGCTCCAGACGAACTTCGCGGTCTCCTCGATGCCGATCGATGCGGTGGCCAGTCCGCGATCCTTGAGACCGCGCGCCACGAGCGCGTACGGGCTCTCGTCCTCCTGCCACGTGCGCACGTCGGCCTGACCGCCGCCGAATGGCCCGCGCGCGATCTGTTCGCGGGCGCGATCCTCTTCGAAGCCGGGGCAGACGAAGAACGGCTCTCCTTTGACCGGGATGACGCAGGCGAAGAGCCGCTCGCCGCCGGACCAGCGCATGCCGGCGAAGTAGACGAGCGAGGCGCCGCCGGTCAGCACGAGCGCACCGATCTTGTGCTCCGTCATGAGCCGCCTGGCCTTCTCGACCCGCCCCCGCCGCTCGTCGTTGGTGATCGGTTTTGCCTGATCGCGCATCGAGGTCAGCGCTTCGATGGATGACGGCACGGGAGTCTCGGTCTGCTCGCGCTCGCGTTGCTGCGCGAAGAGTGACGATGTTCTCGACAGTGCGGCGAGGGCGGTGGACGAAGCGATGAACGTTCGGCGATTCATGATTGGGATTATGTATCCGCAGATGACGCAGATGAAGATGAACGCAAATCTCAACCTGCGCCCATCCGCGTCATCTGCGGATCACCGTCCGTCCCGCTACTTCTTCGTCTGCCCGGCGGCGACGACTCGGTTCCAGTCGTTTTCGGCGGCGCTGCCTTTGGGGAAGAGTGTGGCGACGATCTGTTGCTTGATCTCGGGACGAAGCATCTCGAAGGGGACGTGTACCTTTTGCGCGGCCGTCAGCGTGTCGCTGGTGTTGCCGTTCAATGCGGCGAGCTGCCGCCAGTGGCTGCCGTTTCCGGTCAGGCGGCGCGCCAGGCGTGACCAGGCGTCACCGGGATGGGGAGAAACGACCACGACGATCTGGTAGTCGCGCGTCACCGAAGCGCGAATCTCCGGGGTCACCTGGACCTGGCTGATCGGATCGTTGCCGCGGTTCGTCTCGTGTGCAATCGGGGGCGGCGGGGTTGTCGCGGGCGTGATCGACGCGCGGGCGGTCTTCGGTGCGGCCGCAACGGGTTTGGGCGCGTCGTGAGCCGTCGCGCTCTTCTTATCCGCGAGCGAAGACGCCGGCTGTGGCGGCTTTGGTGTTGGTACCGCTGCCGAAGCGGTGGATGTCGTGGTCGCCGCGGCGGCCACCGTGGGTGTCGTCTTCGGTGCCTCCTGTTGCGCCGGTTTCTGCAGGTCTGCTCTCGCCGGAGGAAGGGACGATTTCGGTGAGGCATTCGCGGGATGCGCTGCTGTGCTGACGCGTTCGGGAGCAAGCGGGGATGTCGTGACCCGCTCGTCGATTGACGATTCGACCGATGGCGGCGCCGCGTTCTTCACCACTTGAGGCGTCGCAGGAGCCGGCGCGCCTGGCGTCGTTTCTTTTTGAGCTGCCACATGAGCGGTCACGCTCGGCGTCGTTTCCTTCTGCGGCGCCGCGGTGACCGCGCTCGGAGGCGTTTCTTTCTTCGGTGCCGCAGGAGAAGGCACGCTTACTGCCGTCTCTTTCTGTGGCACCGCGAGCACCGCTGGACCTGGTGCCGTTTCTTTCTTCGGTGCCGCAGGAGAAGGCACGCTCGCAGCAGCTTCCTTCTGCGGCGTAACAGAAGCCGGCGCGCTCGGCGTCGTCTCTTTGCTGGTCGTGTTTTCTGATGGCGCGTTCGCGACCAACGCCGTGCTCGCTGGTGACGGCGTCGCTTCGCCGCTCTTCGACGCCGGCGCATGGGCCGGACGAGTAGGGGACGATCCCCAGAACGATGGTGGCATCCCGGAAGGAGTCAGCGTCGCCGACGTGAGCGTCCTCGGGATCTCCGCGTCGAGGGGCGGCAGTTCGACGGTCGTCCCCGCCGGCAGCGGTTCGACGTCGCGCCATTGCAGCGCGTCCGCGACGTCGTCTGCATGCTCGCTGAGGATGCGGGGCGTGATGACGAAGAGGATCTCCTGCTCCTGCAGCGTTCTCCCTTCCCAACTGAAGAGATGTTTCAGGAGCGGGATGTCGGAGAAGCCCGGCACACCGCGCTTCTGCGATTCCTCGGTGAACGAGATCAGTCCTCCCAGGACCAGCGTCTGTCCCGGCGCGACCTTGGCCGTGGTCTGCACCGACTGAACGTTGAATCCGGGAACGCCCGACACCGACAGATCGGCGCTCGGCTTGATGATGCTCGGCGAGATCTCCATCGCCACCAGTCCGTTCGGAGCCAGGGTCGGCCGGATGTCGAGACGGACTCCGAAGTCCTGAAACAGAAATCCCTGTACGGAGGTCGACTGTCCGACCGTCGTCGTCGGAATGGGCACTTCTCCGCCGATCAGTACGGATGCCTGTTCACCCGAAAGCGTTGTGATGTTCGGTTCGGCCACGGAACGCGCCAGGTCTTTCTGCTGGAGGAAGTCGATGGCGGCGGCGATGGCGATCGTCTTGTCGACGAACGTGGCCACGACGTTTCCACCGACGAGCGAGGCGATGGACGGCGGCGACGACGGGTTGGTGCTGACCGGCGTCTGGCCGGGCTGCTGAAAGCTGCCGACCGAGAATCGCGCGCCGTCCAGCCGGTAATCGATGCCCATATGGCGGGCGCGGCCACGATCGACCTGCAGAACGCGGATGTTGACCATGATCTGCGGGAGATCGTCGACTTCGAGGAAGGAGAGCACGCGGCCCGACGCCGACTTGAGGATGAGACCGCGTGCCACATACGCTGCCAGCCCGGAGGGAGCCGGTTCCTCGGACTGAAGCTTCTGCAGCGTGCCGGTGAAGTTTCGGTTGCGTCCGCGATCGCCGATCTCGGGAGAGAGCGGCTCGATCTTTCCGCCCACACCTCCGAGCTGCAGCTCGGCAAGCGTGATGGCACGGACGAGCGACGAGATGTCTTTGACCCGCCCCTCGAGCACCACGGCGTCCGCGGCGTTGCTCACCTTATTGCCGACCTGGATACGGCGCAGCCGGATGCGCGGATCGACGTCGCCGAGGGCCGACTTGAGGCGAAGGTCCGCGTCGTTGGATCCGGGAAACTGAAGGAGACTGATGACCCGGCTGGCGCCTCCGGCGACGTTGCCGAGCATGTTCTCTGCGAGCAGCCGCGCGGCGTTTGCCACCCGCTCATCCTTGACCTGCCCGCTGAGCACGAGGGAGGCGCCGTCGGCGTTCTGTTCGACCTCGATGTGCGGATCGAGATCGTGGAGCGCTGACTCGAGCACTTCCATGCGGGGCGAGACGATGAGGTCGTACTTCAGCCGCCTGCCATCGGACAGCCACGCGAACACGGTAGAGCGGCCGGGAGCCAGACCTTGCAGAAGGACCTGTTTCGCCTCCACGACGTGAATGGCCACGATCTTCTGATCGCCGACCGCCACGCGCAGCACGCGCGAGGGGAAGGTGATGACGTTGCCGCTGCCCACACGAACGCGGATCAGATCCGGCACGGCCTGAATCGGACCGGGCGCCGGAGCGGCCTGTTCGGCAGCGTCCGCCTTCACCGGTTTCTTCGAGGCTCCGGCCGCATGGACGGAACCGGCGACGAGAAACACAACCCCCCACACCACGCCGAGTCTTCTCATCAGTGCAAGTCGACCTTCTCCCTGTGAGCGCCGGTAATCAATTCAACCTGATCGGGTGCCGCGGCAACCGAGGTATGCGGACGTGAAGGCGAGATCTGCAGGAGATGTCCGCTCACGATCTCCCGGCTGCCGTGCAGCGCCAGTGCGATCGTCTCTCCCTTGGCCTGAGCTTGTGCGATCGGTGCGACGTCTTCCGGCCTCACCGCCAGAACCAGACCGACCACACCGGTAGGCCGAGGAGGCTGGGAGGACTGGACCAGACTGTCGAGTGGGCCGTGAGCCGGTTCCCGATGCGACGCTTTGATGGCACCGAGGAAATAGGCGTCGCGGCCGACGACTTTGGACTGACCTTCGCGAGAGACGCCCAGCAACTCGAGCTGATCACCCAGGCGGAGTTGCTGCACCGGAAGCAGCGTGCCCGGCACAGCAACGGTCATCACCACGCGTCCTGCCGGCGGAGCATCGGACAGCCATTTCATCGGTGTAATCGCCGCCGCGAAATCGGTTGCGGTGATCGCGTGTCCCTTCGCCACCGGCCGTTGCACCGTCCGCCCGATGATCACAGCCGGATCGAGCACGGCACCGGCAGGAACAGTGCCCTTCGCCACATCGGCAAACGTCAGTCTCGAGGCGTCGATGCGATCGCCGGAAGCGATGGAGTCGCGCGCCACGACCACGCGTGTGGTGTACGCCCGCGTTACCTGACGCGCCGCTAGTGCCGCTACGAGAAGCAGAGCGACAGCGATCGTCAGTACGTAAGGAATCGAGATGCGCCCTCGGCCGCGGTCGTTGTACACCATCGCACCTCTCACTCCAGCGGCCTCGCTCCGGTTACGC
>DATLWH010000851.1:0-5810 GCA_035576505.1 Thermoanaerobaculia bacterium
AACGACTACAAGGCCGTCGTGGCGAACCTGCAGCCAATCGTCCAGCGCCTGAACCTCCCCGCAACCGATCCGGGATACATGCCGATCACGCGCGAGCTCTCCCGCGACAAGAAGGCAATCATCCTGGCCTGGGCGAACGACAACCATCCGGAGGGCACCCCGCCGCCATCGTAGGCTCTTATCCCGACATCGCGTTTCATGTCCTGAAGTACGCCCGGTCCAGCGCCCGGTAGTTGACTGCCTCGGCGATGTGGGCGCTTTGGATGCGCTCGCTGCCGGCGAGATCGGCAATCGTTCTGGCCACTTTCAAGACTCGGTCGTGGGCGCGGACGGAGAGGCCAAGGTGCGTCAGCTCTTGATCGAGGATGCGTCGCGAGGGAGGGTCGAGCTCGCAGTGCCGCCGCATCGCCCGCGAGGTCATCTCGGCGTTCGATTGCATCGACGATCGTGCGAACCGTTGACGCTGAATCTGGCGCGCCGCCTCGACGCGCTCGCGGATCGCTGCGGAGCGTGAAGGTCGAGATCTCCTCGGCGGCCAGGGCCGGCACTTCGACCTGCAGATCGATCCGGTCGAGCAGCGGCCCGGAGATCTTGCCGAGGTATCGCGCGATCTGGTCCGGCGTGCAGATGCACTGACGCCGCGAGTCATTGAAGTAGCCGCATCCGCATTCCTGCGGTGCCTTTTTGTCACTTGACGTTCTTGGCTGGTCGGCCACCGCTCCGCAGGTACGAATGGGTGAAGGTGCCTGATGGAGCGTTCGGCGCACTGCTGCGCACTCGGCGGTGGACACTCCGACTCGACCAATCCGAGGCAGCGCAGGAGATCCGTGTTTCTGTCGCCACCTATCGAGGTTGGGAGACCAATCGACGACAACCGCATCTTCGAAGCATGCCGGCGGCAATCAAGTTTATCGGTTTCGACTGGCGGCGGAAGGCTGGCAACTTCGGTTACTGCATCCGCCGCAGGCGAACTGCAAAGGGTCTCTCAATCAAGCAGCTCGCGGCAATTCTCGGAGCCGACCCATCTTCCCTTCGCGATTGGGAGACAGGGTTACACACGCCATCAAGGCGGTTTGCAATCGCGCTTAAACGGTGGCTGTGTGGCCAAGAGCGGTGAAACGCGCACGCGGGCGCTTTGGGAAACTAATCGTAGATCGCCTGATCTCCGCGATATCCCGCCGCATTCAATTCTTGAATCACGATTGACAGCCGACTGACGGCAGTCTCGGTCACCAAATCCGGCGGAAGCGAACAACAGGGGACTGTCGATCACGGAACTTGCGAGACTACTCGACGTTGAGGACAACACAGTTCGGGCGTGGGAAGCCGCGGCGAGATGAGCCGCCGCTGGCAGCGTGATTTGTGAGACGCAACCGCTCGGTGTCCTTGCACTCGCTCTCAAGAGGGATGCCGAGGGCAGCGACGCAAGGCTGCCAACGCCGCTCATGCGGACCGGCACGCTCCCTTCGAACAGCTCCATCGTGCTGACGCCGATCAAGGCGCCACCCCTCCCAACCTGACGTGGATACGCGGCCCTGCACTCCCGCGACTCGGAGTGGGAACTCGGCCGCGTCGCCATCATCCGCCTCCTGCCCGGACGCCGAGTTACTCCACGATGTCGGTCATCGCCACGTAGCAATCCTTCACGAGGAAGTGATTCAGTCGGTGTTCGACTGGAATCGGCAGATCGGACGAAACGCCGGGCGCGAGCAGTGTGTAGTAGAGCTCGAAGTCGGCGTCGCTGCCCATTTCAGGAACATGGATCTCCTCATTCAGCGGGTACTTGAACATGTCCTGCGGATCGGCGTTGACGATGTAGAACGTCGCGTCGTTCGTGATCGCGAACGTGATCTCGTCAAGGTCTTCACCGGTATCTAGTGATTGCGAGGAGATCGTGATCTCCTCGGCCGGGAACGTGATCACCGCCTGCGAAACGATATCGCGCGCGTCGGTGGGATTTGATCCGATTGGACGCGGGGGCTTGAATTGCACCTTCTTCCGTTTGTGCGTGCCGGTGTCGCTGCTTACATGACCGAACGGGATGAACACTTGGCCGTGCACCCGCGTTGGTGCATTGCGCGGATCGCCGTTCATGTCGACGGCGTCAGCCGGCATCATGGCCACTGCCGGCCAGAAATCGCGGAAGTCGGCAATCAGATCGACGTCGTGATCCCGCAGCGGACTCATGTCGGTGTGTTCGTAGGTGAGCACCGATTCATCATTCGGTGTGATGTTGAAAACGAGACGCTCTCGAAACGGAAACCAGGCGCTTAACTGAGCGCTCGTTTGGTCCGGGTGCCGACCCGAGGTATTCTTGACCTTTGTGATCAGCGCCGGAATGTGGAACGGGATGAAGTCGGATGTCGATGGATCGTCGTTAGCGACCTTCCGCCGCGTCGATGGAGGAAACACCGCATAGAACGGTCCGTTTCTGCTCCACTGCGGCCCGACGACGCGCGGCCGGGCCGGCCCGACTGCAACCACTCCCGCAAAGTGAACGCTCACATTAGGCATGGCTCTCTCCTTTCGTTTCCGGTGATCGCGTCCGGAGCGCCGGCGAGCTGAAAGGCCGGCCACTCCGTCGCGCCGAGGCGAAGCATTTCCAGTTGAGCGTCGCGGACGGCGTCTGCGCGCGTCCGGCCGCGCGAGAGGCTGCGATGAAACGCGCCGGAAAACTGCGCCGCCGCATCGTCGCTTACGTCCCAGAGTGTGTAGACGACCGACGGAACGCCTCGCCGCAAGAGCGCGGTAGCGATACTCATCGTCGGACGCGGCGTGCGTCCGGTGCTGCACGCTGAGAGCACCACCAGCCGCGCGCGGCCGAATGTCTCCGTGGAAAGCTCGTGCACGTAGAGGTAGTCGTCACCGAAGACGAGCGCCGACAGCAACGGCTGGCGGACGTTGACGAGCGCGTGGCCGGCGAAGTGAATGACGCTGAAGCGGCCGGCGTTGTGCAGGAAGTCGTTGCGGGTCGCGTCGCCGAGCACGAGATGATTGCAGTAATTCGCTTCCGCATCCCTGACTTCGCTCGACGCGAGAGGCAGCGGACTGAGCGATCCCGAACGTCGTCCGGCCGCGGCGAACAGCACTGACGTTTTCGTCGTTCGGTCGCCGTCGTCACGGACGGCATCAATGAACTCGCTGATGGACGCGGCGACCGCGATCGGATGCTGCAACAAAAGCGGCTCCGTGCCGTTCGTCAGCAGCGCGTACGGCAGCGCACCCAGCTGCGGCGACGGGACGAAGATCAACGTCGTGCCGTTCGGAACACTTCCGATCCAGGCAGACAGCATCGTCGACGAAAGCCGTGCTCGCTCGTTCGGCGCAGCGGCGCGCAACGTCTGCACCACTGCATCGACCGCGGCCGCTTGCACGGCCCGCCGATACGCCACGATGCGGTCGCGCGAGATGCACCAAGTGATGAGCGCGTCGTGCAGTAGGTAGTCGACGATCAGGAGCTGGTCGGGGTGCAGCAGCCGTTGCGCCTCGGCGACACCGTGCGCATGCGCGTTCATGGCGTAAGGATCGGCAAGTCCGCTCACGGCTGCGAACGACGAAGAGATCGTGTGCATGTGCGCGCGGTCCGCAATCGCCAGCGCCGCAGCGATCCGGTTTTCGCGCAGCATCAGCCGCACTGCGCGGTCGAACGCGCTCTCCCCTTCCGCGGTGAAGTCCGCACCGATAAGCAGACTGTCGACACGCGACTGTTGCTGCTCGATCAGCGACATCGCCCGGAGGTAATCGTCCTCGGCCTCTCGCAAACGTCCTTCCCGCTCTAACGCCGCCCCGCGCTCCAGCAGCAACTGCGGGAGCCAGACTGAATCGGAGGTCGACGCGTATCGCTCGATTGTCGGCGTCAGTTCGGCCGAGCTCCTGGCGCGAGCCGTGTAGCGGCGCGATCCCGCCTCCAGCGCATCGAGGAACGCGCCGACGCGTTCGCGATCTCCGGTTCCGAGCGAAATCAGCAGCCGACGTGCAGCGGCGAACGACGTCGCCGCCGCCGCCGCCTCGCCCCGCCGCGTCTGCAGAACGCCGGAAAGGCTCAATTGCATCACCCGCGAGTCGTTGACCGGAGCTTCGACCAGGGCACGAAGGACAACGTCCGCTGCGGCAAGCGCGTCATGACGCAGAAAGAAAATGACCGCCGCTTCGAACACGTGCACCGAGCGCGCGTCCGAGGGTGCCGCCGTTGCGCGAAGCGCGGCAAGGTAGTGCCGCAGCGCGAGATCGCTCTCGCCGGCCGTGGCAAGCGCGTTGGCGAGAAGAGCGTGAACCCACGTCGATCCGGCCGCGTCGCCGAGGCGGTCAAGGTCGTGCAGAGCGGAATCGAATGTCCTAACCGCGTCGTACAACCGGCCGGCGTTCCACGCCGCCTGCGCTTCGATCGCTGCCGTTCGTGCAGCGAGATCAGGGAAGAGATTGCGTCGTCGCAGTTCGTCCCGCAGCGCTCGCGCATCCGCGATGCACGTCCGCCGCGCCTCGGTGCAATCGCAGCGGATGCGTTGGTGCCGCGCGGCGAACACGAATGAACTTCCTGCCGCACCGAGCTGGCGCTCCGCTTCGGCGAACGTGGCGCGCGCGCGCGAGGTCTCCTCTCGCGCCAGCTCGTCGCGGCCGGCAGAGTATAGGTCAAAGCCTGGGACGCGTGCAGCGAGTTGCGGCGCGAAGGCGACCTCCGCATCGATCGCGTCGCCAGCGCGTGCCGGCGTCACGTGCGCTCGGAGGCGCCGCACGTGTTGCGCCGCTTCGCGTTTCCAATCGGCCGAACGCTCGATGCCATCGAAGTCACCCCAGGCCTTCAGCGCCACCGCGGCGACGCCGAGCCGCTCGAGCCCCAGCGCTCGATTCCATGCTGCCTCGGGAGAGCGTTCTATCTTCCACGCGCGATCCGCCGCCTCCAGCGCCACGAGCAAGGCGTTCGCGTCAGTCGTGCTCCATTCGATCTCTGCTGCTGCGACGTCGGTGAGCAGCGCCGCGTTTCGCGACGTGCGGATTGCCGCGAGCACGTCGGCGTTTCCCAGCGCCTGTTCCGCCGCGCGCACCGCGTCGGCGTCACGCCCCTCGAGCAGCGACGCGACGGCGGCTGCATGGAGGTTTTCGGCGGACGGCTCCCGTCGCGCGGCCGCAAAGATCAACGTCGACGCTTCGAGCACCTGCAAATCGCCGTCACCGCTCGTGCCTCCGCGTGAAACATCGATCGGGTGATACTCAAATCCGCCGGAGAGACGACTCTCGCACGGCCTGACGGCTACTGCATCCGCAGCGCGCACGAGCGGACGAATGCGCGAAGAGCGCAGCGCGCGCGATGCTGCAACGAGCGTGAACGCCCCGACCGCAAGCGCTGCCGCGACCGCAGCCGCGAATGACCACCGCCGTGTCATGGGAGACCGAAGTGTACGTGACTGAGACGAAAGACGCGACGTCGCTCAGTGACAATCCGCTGGCGTCTTGCCGGCGGTCGAGCCTCACCGTGTTGACCAGACCGGCGTCGTGCCGTTGACCGCGCCGCCGCGATTCACCTTCACAGCCGTTCGCCAACCTCACTCCTGCGGTGCCCTTTTGTCGTCTGACGTTTTAGTGGCTCGGGGGCCGATCCGTGGATACGAGCGGACCAAAGTCCCTCATGGAACGCTTGGCGCCGCCTTCCGCCACCGCCGCTAGAGCCTCGGACTGAAACAACTCCAGGCCGCGAAGCAGATCGCTGTTTCCGTCGCAACGTACTGCGCGTGGGAAACGAACCGGCGCAAACCGGATCTCCGGAATCTAAGATGCAGAAGGTGACTTGGTGGAGCTGATCGGGATCGAACCGA
>DATLWH010000852.1:0-11420 GCA_035576505.1 Thermoanaerobaculia bacterium
CGATGCGCGCGATCTCACGGATGGGCTCGCGGACGAAGCCGCTGATCTGATCCTCCGAGATCTCGAGGATGCTGCGGTTGATCGGATCGTTTACCGAGACCGGCACGGCGTACTCGATGGATGCGCTCATGCACTCACCGCCGCAATCTCGGAGTCGAGGAGATAGCAACCCGGATCGGATTCCCAGTAGTCGCCCGTGGCCGCCTCGGCGCGCGCGCGGAAGTTGCCGTTACACATCGGCAGCCAGCGGCACGTCGCGCAGCGGCCCTTGAGCAGCGTCTTTCGCTTGCGCAGGCCGTCGAGCAGCTCGACGCGCGAGTCGCTCCAGATCTCCGAGAACGGCCGCTCCCGGATCGAGCCGAGGGCGTGGTTCGTGGTGAACTGGTCGGGATGGACGACCCCGAAGCTATCGATGCACCCGATGGCGATGCCGGAGCGGTTGCCTCCGTTGTTGCTGATCAGCGCAAGCGCATCCTCGGCGCGGGCGGGATCGGTTTCGAGCAACCGCAGGTAGATGTAGGGAGCGTCGGCGTGGTTGTCGACGGTCATCACCTCGACATTGCGCCCCTCGGCGTTCCACTTCTCGACTTTGGCCATCATCTTGTTCATCAGCACGCGCTTCTGCGCGGATTCGAGATCGATTCCGGAGAGATACGAGCCGCGTCCGGAGTAGACGAGGTGGTAGAGGCAGAGCCGTCCGATGCCTTCGTCTTCGACGAGCTGGAAGACGCTGTCGATTTCCTGGACGTTGTCCTGCGTCACCGTGAAGCGGACGCCGACGCGAATGCCGGCGTCGCGGCAGTTGCGGATGCCGCGGACGGCGGCCTGAAACGCGCCGGCGCGGCAGCGCATCCGATCGTGCCGCTCCTCGTTGCCGTCGACGCTGATGCCGACGTAGGCCACGCCCATGTCGGCAATGCGGCGGGCCCGCTCTTCGTCGATGAGCATGCCGTTCGTCGAGAAGGTGACGCGCACGCCGTGCGTGGTGGCATACTCGGCCAGGTCGAGGATGTCCGGCCGGACCATCGGTTCGCCGCCGGAGATGAGCAGCGCCGGCACCTTGAATGCGGCCAGATCGTCGATCATCGCCTTTGCCTCGTCCGTGGTCAGCTCGCCGTCAAACTTGCGGCTGCGCGCGTCGGCGTAGCAGTGAATACATTCGAGGTTGCAGGTCTTGGTTGCATTCCATACAACCACCGGCCCGGTGTCGGGCCGCGCGCCCGTTGTCTGGCCGGCTGATTTGTCGTGATACCGAAGCCGGTCGCCTGAGAATGAGGCACCGCCGAGAAGTCTTGTCACGCTGATCATCGGTTTTATCTCCCGTTTCGTTGGGAGCATCATCGCGTCTCCCTCAAACACGGCGACGTGACGCGATGTACCAGCGGGTGTGTCGGACGTCACATGTGGGGTTGCGCGGCCTTTACATCAGCGTTCTGCGCTCTGGCGGCGTAAGACGAAAATCAGAAACCAGAAACCAGAAGGGGGTCGCGCGAGCCTTCAGCGTCCTGCCTCTCGTTCTAGTTTCTGGTTTCTGGTTTCTGGTTTTTGGTTTCTGGTTTCTGGTTTAGCTTTGAGAACAGCCTCAGCAGGCCGTCCAGGATAGTCAGCGGATGCGGGGGGCAGCCTGGGATGTAGAGATCTACGGGGAGCATGCCGTCGACTCCGTCATGCTGCTCGGGGTGCCCGGCGTAGATGCCTCCGGAGATGGCGCAGGCGCCGATGGCGATCACGATCTTTGGTTCGGGGATGGCGTCGTAGGTCTTCCGGACCGCCAGCCGCATGTTTTCGGTCACGGGACCCATGATGACGAGGCCATCGGCGTGACGGGGCGAGGCGACATACTGGATGCCAAAGCGGCCGATATCCCATCCGATCGTACCGAGAACGTTCACGTCGGATGCGCAGCCATTGCAGTCGCCGGCGCTCACGACCCGCAGCTTGAGCGACCGGCCGAAGAGCTTGCGGAGCCTGGCATCGAGCGCTTCCGCGAGCCGCAGTTCTTCGCCTGCAAGCAACTGAAGGTCGGCGCGCTTGCTGGCCGCGAGGCGGTAGTCATCGGTGAAAGTGATCGCCCCTTCCGGACAGGCCGACTCGCACTCGGGGCAGAAGATGCAACGGCCGAGGTCGAGACGGACATCGCCGTCCGCGACGACGATCGCGTCGGTCGGACACGCTTCGGCACACTCGCGGCAACCGTCCGGGCATCGCGTCGGATCGATCTTCGGCACGCCGCGAAAATGCATCGGCATCGAGGGCGGCGCCGCGTCGGGATAGCCGATGGTGCGGTGACCCTGGCGGGCTCGGGCTAGTAGCGCTTTAATCATTCAGAGTTTCTTTCTCACGCGAAGACGCGAAGGCGCGAAGGGTTGCATCTCCATCTCCGCATCTCCGCGTCTCCGCGTCTCCGCGTGAATCATCCTTTTCATAAATCGTGACCGCAATACGACAAGTTGAAGCTCTTATTACAGAGTGGGAAATCAGAGATCTGGCCTCCTCTCAGCGCGAGTGCGAGGCCGAACCAGTTGTGGAACGAGGGGTCGGTGATCTTGTAGCGGGCGAAGCGGCCATCGTCGCCGGTGATCGCGACATGACAGACCTCGCCGCGCCATCCTTCGGTGAGCGAGGCCACGATCATTCCCGGCCGGAGCGATGGCGCGGTCTCCGTACGAACGGGGGTCGCGGGCAGGATGCGGAGCTGCTGGGCGACGAAGTGTGCCGAGCGCTGCAGCTCCAGCCAGCGGACGAAGGCGCGCGAGTTGACGTCGCCGTAGTGCGCGGTGATGACCGGGATGTGGACGAAGCGGTAGATGCCTGACGGGAAGTCGTGACGGACGTCGATGCCACGCCCACAGGCGCGCGCGGCTACGCCGACCATGCCGATGGCCTCGGCATCATCGGCTTCCACGACGCCGGTATTCTCGAACCGCTCCATGACCGTTGGCGTCGTCCACAGCAGCCGGACCGCGTCCACCACGTCGCGGGTGGCCGTGTCGACGCGACTGACGAGCGTGTCGATCCGGTCGGCGGGAAGATCGAACCGCACGCCGCCGGGACGCACAAAGCCGCGGCCGAAACGCGATCCGCAAAGCTCGGCGGTGAGATTGAGATAGTCACCGCGGATCCGGCCGCAATAGGAGGCGGTGGGCAGATACGCCACATCACCGCTGAGCGCGCCCAGGTCGCCCGTGTGATTGGCCAGCCGCTCGAGCTCGAGCGCGATCCCGCGAAGCACCTGCGCCCGCGCGGGCGCCTTCGCACCGGAGAGCCCTTCCATGGCCTGGCAGTAGGCCAGCGCGTGGGCGACGGTGGAGTCGCCGGAGGCGGTTTCCATGTAGTGAATCGTCTTCTTCGACGGTCCGCCGATGAGCGCCTTCTCGATCCCGCGGTACTGATAGCCGAGGGCAATCTCGAGATGGAAAACGTGCTCGCCGTGACACTGGAAACGGAAGTGGCCGGGCTCGATGACGCCCGCGTGCACCGGCCCGACAGCGACCTCGTGGACCTCATCGCCCTCCACGCGGAAGAAGTCGGTGACGCCCGGAGTGGGATCGCCGAAGAGCTGGTGGCCGGGACGCAGTGAGGCATGGAAGCGAAGTGGTTTGAGCCACGGGTGGCCGGCCGGCTCCACGCCAAACTGCTCGGCGATCTCGCGCTCGAACAGATGGAGCTGTGGACACTCGGGAGTCAGCGAGTCGAAGCGATCGTCGTCGAGCCGCGTGCGAACGAATCCAAGCTCGCCCGTCAGATCGTCCGCCAGGACGGCGACGAGCTCGATCTTTCCACCCGCATCGCGCGCGAAGAACGATGCCACACGGCACTCCTCGCGGAGTACCGCATCGAGCACCGCGCTGCGGAAGGCCTGGACGGCGAGCAGCGGTACATCCGCAAGCGGTGCCGGCTCGGCGTTGCGGCGGATGAGAAGACGGCCGTTCATCTCACGACCCTCCCAGCAGCCGGGCGGCCGCGTGCAGGAGCTTTGAGAGCGATTCCGGAATCCAGATTCCCATCCAGAGGACGAGGGCGAGGCTGACGATGATGGGGATGGTCTTGAATGGCGACTCGCGGAAGCTTCGCCCCTCGGCATCCTCAGGCGGCACACCCTGGACGACGGCGAGGACCGTGCTTCCCATCCCGATGAAAATGACGGCGAGCAGGATGAGATAGAGCGCGCTGACGAGGTAGCGGCGGGTGTCCATCGCCGCCGTGAGAATGGAAAGCTCGCTCACGAAGGGTCCGAACGGCGGCGAGCCGGTGATGGCGAAGAAGCCCGCCAGAAACAGCCCTGCCGACAACGGCAGCCGCCGCAGAGCGCCCGTCACGTCCTCGAGGCGCTTGCTCTTGAAGGCGCGATGGATGTTTCCCGCGGCCAGGAACAGCACGCCTTTCGTCAGGGCGTTGTTCACGACGTGGAGCAGTGCCGCGAAGATGCCCGCGCCGCCGAGCCCGATCCCGAGCACGAGAATGCCCATGTGTTCGACGCTCGAGTAGGCCAAGAGGCGCTTGAAATCCCGCTGGCCGACCATGAAGGCCGCGGCGGTGGCCATCGAGAGAAGGCCGAAGACGAGGAGAAGCTCGCGCGCAAACCGCCCCTGCCCCGCCGCGTCGACAATCCTGTAGACGCGAAGCAGGGCCAGGAAGGCGCAGGTGGTCATGCCGCCGGCCAGAAGCGCGCCGACGACGCCGGGAGCCTCGCCATACGCGTCCGGCTTCCATGTGTGGAGCGGCGCCAGACCCATCTTCGTTCCATAGCCGACGAGGAGGAAGACGAAGGCGGTTCGTACCCACGGCGCGGGCAGGTGGCCGGCGCGCCTGACCAGGTCTGAGAAAAGAAGCGTCGGCTCGCCGAGTCCGAGCAGCGCACCGTAGGCGAGAAAGAGCGTGCCGAGCAGCGCCAGGGCGATGCCGACCGAGCCGATCATGAGGTATTTCCATGTCGCCTCGAGGGAGCTGCGGTTCTGGTTGAAATAGAGGAGCACCGCCGTCGCCAGTGTCGTCGCTTCCATCGCCACCCACAGAACCGTCAGGTGCTGGGAGAGCGCCACGAGGCTGGTCATGGCCAGAAAGCCGAGCAGCGCGGTGCAGAAGATCCGGTTCGGCCGGTTGGACCTGAGCCGCAGATATCCGATGCAGTAGGCCGCGCAGATGAGGAAGATCGTCGAGATCACCAGGAGCACGAGCCCGCCGAGGGGATCGAGCTGAAGCCAATCCGACGCCGCCTCCCCCATCTTCGTGCGAACCACCTCAAACGCCAGCACGGTATGGATCGTCGCCGCCGCGGCCACGACCCACGGGCGATACCGGTCCGCCGGGAGGAGGAACGCGGCGAGCGCGCCGATGAGAGGGACGATGATGAGGGAGACAATCATTGATCTATAAGGCAGAAGGCGGAAGGATGAAGGCGGAAGTGCTTCGCTCGGCCGCCTTCATCCTTCATCCTTCATCCTTCATCCTTCATCCTTCTGCTTTTCATTCTCGTAGCCTCGACAACTGTTCCGTGTCCAGCGACGCGAACTCGCGTTGGATGTGATTGAGGACGATGCCCATGACGAAGATGCCGACGAGGAGGTCGAGAAGCACTCCGACTTCGACGACCATGGCCTGATAGAGCAGGAGGCCGAAGACGTAGATCCCGTTTTCGAGGACGAGGTAGCCGGTCACCTGTGAGATCGCCTTGCGCCGGGTGGTGAGCCCGAGGAAGCCGGCGAAGAGGGTCGCCAGCGAGGCTGGGACAAAGAGGCCGGCCCGGTCTGCCGCGGCAAGCGGCAGATGGTCGGCAAAGAGAAGGGCCAGCGCCGTTCCGATGGCGCAGAGGAAGAGCGACGGCACAAACCCCACATACGGTTCGACCTCGTGGCGGATGTGAACGTCACGGATCGCCTTCAGGAGGAGACCAGGAATCACCGCACCTTTGATGATGCCCGTCGCAACGACGAGTGCGATGAGGCGGAAGGTCAGGTGCGATTCGACAAAGAGCGGCAAGAGACTGAGGAGTAGTCCCTGAAAGGCAACCGCATGAATGGCGGAGCGGAGGTTCGCCGTCCCGAGAACGAAGAAGTTCGTCAGGAGGAGGACGATGAGGATGGAGTCAGCAATCATTTTCTTAAACTAGAAACCAGAAACCAGAAACCAGAAGTGGTGGCCGAGCGAAGCATTTCTGGTTTCTGGTTTCTGGTTTCTAGTTTTCATTTCACGCTGCTTTCAGAACTACCGAAGCACCAGCACCACCGCGAACCCCGCCACCAGGCTCGCTGTGATCAGTAATTGGGGGACGCGCACGAGGCGCAGACGGGCCATGACGCTCTCGACGAGTCCGGTGACGATGCCCACTCCCAGCACGGCGGCGAGTGTGGAGGCGGCATCGACGAGTGGTGTGCCGGTTCGCGGCAACATCACGTCGACGATCAGAGCGCTGAAGACGAAGAGCTTCATGGCGCTGCCGTAGAGGATCAGGCCGAGCGGCGGGCCGCTGTGGTCGAGAACCATCACCTCGTGGATCATCGTCAGCTCGAGGTGTGTGTTCGGATCGTCGAAAGGAACGCGTGAGTTCTCGGCCAGAAGAACGATGAACCAGCTCGCGATGATGAGGACGAGCGCCGCGCTGGCGCGGTGCCATTCGGCGCCGTCCACCGTGAGCAGACTCGAGAGCGACAGAGTGCGTGAGATACGGGCCAGCGCCAGAAGACCGAAAAAGAGCGCCGGCTCCGCGAGCGCGGAAAATGTCAACTCACGGGCCGCCCCCATTCCTTCGAAGGCCGAGCCTGTGTCGAGCGCGGCCGCGGTGGTGAAGAAACGGGACAGAGCGAAGAGGTAGACGAACACGATGAGATCTCCCGCGAAGGCGATCGGCGCGTGCGGGCCCGCCAGCGGAAGGAGCAGCGATGCCAGGAGCGGGACGATCACCGCCACCGCCGGACCGGCCAGAAACAGCCACGTGGTCGTGCTGCTGAGCACCGTCCCTTTTCGGAGGAGTTTCCCGATGTCGTAGTACGCCTGCAGAATGGGCGGCCCGCTCCGGCCGGCCACGCGTGCTTTCGTCTTCGTGATGACGCCAGGCAGGAGAGGCGAGGCCAGAAGCACCATGACGATCTGCAGGAGGACGCTCATCGTGCGCTCCAGGCCAGGAGAGCGACGAGCGTCGCCACGAGATAAAGAAGGTAGAGCTGCACGCGGCCCTGCTGGAAGTAGCGCGCGAAGCCGAGAAGCCAGCGGATGCCGCGGAGCGATGGCAGCAGCGCACGATCGAGTGCCGTGTCGGGCACATGACTCTCGAAGCTGGCCGCGGCAGGAAACAACGGAAACGGCCGCGGCTCGTGGACGACCGGCGGCATGGCCCAGGAAAAGAATCCGACCAGTCCCCTCGCCACCGAAGACGCCGTGTATTGCATGCGCGGCGTCGGCTGGGCGTACCCGCAGTCCCACGTGCCCGCTGTGGCGGCGCGGCGCGTGGCGGCAATCAAGGAGAGAACAGCGATCGCGGCGACCGCCGCAACGGCCAGCGCCGTGGTTTGGACCGGCTGCAGGAAAGGCAGAAGGCTCCGCGGCTGCGCAAGCCGTGGCACGGCGACGCGGATCACCCTGCCGAGCAGCGGCACCAGCGACGCGGGAAGGAGGCCGATGGCGGCACAGCCGAGAACGAGCGGCAGCATGGCCAGACGCATCGTGCGCGGCACTTCCGACGCGCGCGCCGCATCGGCGGAGCGCGGCGCTCCGAGAAATACGACTCCGAACGCTTTCACGAAACAGGCAAGGGCCAGCGCGCCCGTGAGCGCAAGCGCAGGCACGACGAGAATGAGAAGAAGGATCGGGCCGCCGCGCGCCGGCGTCGTGTTACTCATGAATCCGGCGACGTAGAGGAGCCACTCGCTCACGAAGCCGTTGAGCGGGGGCAGACCGGTGATGGCTACGGCACCGGCCAGGAACGCGGCCGACGTCCACGGCATGAGCTTGCCGAGTCCGCCCATGCGATCGATCTCGCGGGTGTGCACGGCGTGAATGGCCGCCCCGGCGCTGAGGAACAGCAGCGCTTTGAAGAGGCCATGGTTCCAGACGTGGAGCAGCGCGCCCGCGTACCCGAGCAGAGCGATGAGCGGCTGGCCGTGCGCCTGGGCGACGAGACCGATTCCCAGGCCCGTCACGATGATGCCGATGTTTTCGATGCTGTGGTAGGCCAGCAGACGTTTGAGATCGTGCTGCGCCAGCGCGAATGCCACGCCGAGGATGCTCGAGGCGATGCCCGCGAGAAGCAGCGTCACGCCAAAGGCCGACGGCACGGCATCGAAGAGCGAGAGCACGCGAAACAAGCCGTAAATCCCCATCTTGATGGCTACGCCGGACATGACGGCGGAGACGTGACTCGGCGCGGCGGCATGCGCGCCGGGCAGCCAGACGTGCAGAGGCATTACGCCCGCCTTGATGCCGAAGGCGATGAGGGCGAGGCAGAAGAGGGCGCGTCCCACCGGCAGCGCGGCGGTTCCCGCGGCCAGCGGCGTGAATGCCCAGCCTCGGGTCAGCGCATGCAGAAGGGCAACGACTCCGAAAAGCGACAGCGTCGCCACATGGCTCGAGGCCAGATAGATCCATCCGGCGCGCCGCGCCTCTGCCTCTTCGTGCTCGGTGGCGATGAGGAAGAACGATGCCGCGGCGACGATTTCCCAGGCGGCCAGGAAGAGGAGCGTATTTGCCGCGGTCATGACCAGCGCCAGAGCTCCCGTCATCAATCCGAAGAACGCCCGCACATACGCCGCGCGGCCGCGCGCTGCCGGCCAGTACCGCTCGGCGTAAAGGCCTCCCGCACCCGCCAGCAGGAAAACGGGAGCGGCGAAGAACGCGGAGAGAGCGTCGACCCGCAGGTGCAACGCGCCGCCGGGTACGAGCCATGGCAGCGTGACCTCGGCCGGCGCCGCGAGGAGGCCGATGACGCAGCCGGCCAGACCCACTATGGCGCCGAGGATCATGAGCAGCGCGGAAAGCAGAAAGCAGAAAGCAGAAGGCAGAAGTGCTTCGCTACGCCCCCCATTTTGGAGAAGTGGATCACTTCTGCCTTCTGCCTTCTGCTTTCTGCCTTTGTATAGCGAAGGGAGGCCGCTGGCCATCAACAGCGCGATGCCAATGAGCACGAGAATCGCGCTCATCGCCCGGCTCCGGTCAAAGGCAGAAGGCAGAAGACAGAAGGCAGAAAGCAGAAAACAGAAAGCAGAAATGCTCCGCTTTGCCCCAGATTTTGGTGGAGCGGAGCATTTCTGCTTTCTGCTTTCTGCTTTCTGCCTTTCATCGGCCGGCTCCTGACATGCGGGCCACGTAGGGAAACGCCACCACCCACGCCACGGCGACGATGAGGGTGAAGAAGATATAGAGAAGGTAGAGCGACAGCCGCCCTTGCTGGAGCCAGCGAAGACGCATCGCCCGCGCCGCCCAACGCGCGGCCAGAGGTTGCAGGAGGCGGTCGGCGAAGGGCTCGTCGACGTCCATGGCAAACGCCGCGGCCTCGGGATAGAGGCCGGAGGGGGCGAGCGTGCGCGCTGCCGGGCGAAAAAAGCGCGGCGTGAGGTGCGTCGTGAACCACTCCGAGAGCGAGCGCGCCGTGTACTGCATCCTGGCTGTTGGACGGGCGTAACCGCAGTCCCATGTCGCTCGTCTGGGACTGTGGCGCGTCGCGGCGAGCAGCACCGCCAGCGCCAGGGTGATGGCAACCGCGCCGAGCTGAAGAGGGAGTGCGATGGCGTGAAGAAACGGCGCGACGACTCCCGGCGAGCCGGTGATCGTCTCCAGAGCCCCGGCGATGACCGCGGGAAAGAGGCCGAGCACGATGCACGCCGTCGCGAGGATGACGAGCGGCGCGCGCATCAGAAGCGGCGCCTCGTGCGCGTGCGTTGCGGCGTCTGTCCGGGCCGCGCCCAGGAAGACCGCTCCGGCCAGCCGTACGAAGCAGGCCACCGCCAGGGCTCCGACCAGGGCCACGATCGCCGCGGCGAGCGTGACGATGCTCCCTCGGGGCGCCGCGCTGACCAGTCCGAAATAGAGGAGCGCCTCGCTGGCGAATGCATTCGTGCCCGGAAGCACGGAGGCCGCCGCCGCTCCGATGAAGAAGACGTTTCCGGTGACCGGCATACGCGAAAGAAGTCCCCCCATCGCGTCGATCCGTCGTGTGCCCGTGGCGTGGAGCACACTTCCCGCGCCGAGGAAGAGGAGGCCTTTGAAGAGACTGTGGCTCCACACGTGGGCAACGGCCGCGGCCAGACCGAGGGCTGCCAGGATCGGCGCGCCGGTGGCGCGTCCGATCGAAGAGAGCCCGATGGCCACGATGATGACGCCGACATTCTCGATGCTCGAATAGGCGAGCACGCGCTTCATATCCGACTGGGTGATGGCGAGCGTGATGGCTACGACCGCGCTGATGAGCCCGAGGCCGACGAGCAGTCCGCCCCACCACACCGGCGGCCTGGGAAGAAGAAGGAGGACGCGGAGAATGCCATAGACGCCGACCTTCAGCATCGCGCCGGAGAGCAGCGCCGATACGTGGCTCGGCCCGTTTGCATGCGCTCCCGGAAGCCAGAAGTGAAGCGGGACGATGCCCGCTTTGAAACCGAAACCGGCCAGAGCGAGGAAGAGGATCGCCGAAGTCGTGACCAGGCCGGCCGCGGCGCCGATGGGACCAATCAGGAAGGTGCCGCGCGCGCCTCGCATGAGGACGAAGAGCGCCAGGAGCGCGAGCGTACCGGCGTGCGTGGCGATGAGGTAGATCCAGGCCGCTTTCCGCGCCTCGGCATCGTCATCTTCGGTAGCGATGAGGAAAAAGGCGGCCATGGCCATCGTCTCCCACGCCACGAGGAAGAGCATCGCATGCGCGGCGATGACGACAGTCGTCATTCCGGCCAGGAGAAGCCCCATGAACAGCCGCACTCGTCCGGCCGAAGCGCGCTCACGCGCCGGCCAATAGGCGAGCCCGTACACGGAGGTCAGAACGCCCAGGATGAGGATCGGGAGCAGAAAGGCCGCCGAAAGCGGATCTAGACGGACGGCGAGCAGCGCGTTCGGGAGTTGCCAGAGCGCCGCCGCGCTGCTGGTGCGGCCGGAAGCGAGCGTCGCGATCGCGGCCGTGAGTCCGCCGGCGGCCCCCAGGATCACCAGCAGCGTGCTGACCTCTTCGCTGGCGCGGCTGCGCCAGAGCAACGCGGGAAGTCCGCTCAATGCCAGCGCGACGATGCTCATCACCAGCAGCGTCAGCACGCCCGCAGTCTCCCGGCGCGTTGCGGCGTCATCAGAAACCCTCCTCGAGGGCCGCGGCGATGCCGATGATCTCCTCCGCCGATGCGCGCCTGCGTACCGCCGCGCGGAACACGGCGTCTTTGAGACCGTAGGCGAGCTTGGCCAGCATCGCCAGGTGCACGTGGACGCTGGGGCAGATCAGAAAAAAGAACGTG
>DATLWH010000853.1:0-9187 GCA_035576505.1 Thermoanaerobaculia bacterium
AAGACCTTCTTCATGATGCCTTCGCCCGGGTTGCCGATGCAGTAGGTGCCGTCGGTCATGCAGAGGAAGTCTTCGATCACGCGGCCGTAGCTGCGGTAGATTCCCTTGACACCCACCGAGAGGTTCGGCATCACCTCGCGCTCGCCGCCGGCGATGTATTCCGTCAGGTACTGGTTCTTCAGGTTGGGATCGGCCGGCTCGGTAAAGCCGCCGAGAATGGCCGACGCCGTGCCGGCGTCGAGCTCCGCATTCGGATCGGGGACGACGCTGGTCGGGCTGTAATTGATGATGCGGGGCTGCCGCTCGTAGGAGAACGAGCGGATGACGAGATCCATCGGAATCTCTTCGTAATAGCGCCCGTACGAGCCGAAAACCTTGGAGTGATTGGCGCCGCTCGGGTCCCAGACAAAACCGAGGCGAGGCGCGTAGTCCTTCTTGAGATCGATCTGCGTGACGCCGGCGGCATCGATGATGCGCTGGCGGTCCCAGCGGATGCCGGCGTTGATCGTTACGTTCTTCATCGTCCAGCGATCCTGGAGATAGGCGGTCGTGTTCTTGTGCTCGGGCGAAGCGTTCAGCTCCGAGATGGGAGCGTTGGCGACGGTGGCCGACGGCGTCGTCCAGTAGAAGTGGCTGTAGATCGGCTTGGCGGCATTGTTGGGATTGGCGAAGACGTCGACCTGCTGGCCGCCGGACATCCGTTTGATGACGTCGGCGGTCTGGTCTTCGAGCTCGATCCCGCCCTTGATCTCGTGTGCGCCGAGGTAGCGGGTGGCCGAGCCGCCGTAGAACTTCCGGTCGAAGGACTTCTGTTGAATGAGTCCAAAGCCGCCGGTCTGGAAGAAGTTGTTTCGTGCGTCGATGTACTCGATGGCGTCGCCCGCGGCCGTGGCCGGCCCGACGGAGTTCTTTTCCTTGTGGCGGGCGCCCTGCGCGGCGAAGAGCCACTTCGAGCCGGCCACGCCGTCGTAACGGAGCGCATAATCGCGGCCGCCGAAATCCTGCCGACCGAGGTAGGTGGCCGGGTCGCCGATCAGCGTGTGGTTGGCGTCATTGATCGCGCCGCTGTCGACGCGCGGATCCTGCAGGAACGTGCCGATGAACGTTTGATTCGGCGCCAGGCTGAAGGTGGCCTTGGCCGAGCCGAGGTCGCGGTGGCTCAGCGATGCCACGGAATGGCCGGCGTCGGGTCCATCGGAGAGGATGTTTCCCTGCGTGTTGCGGACCTGATCGTACGCGCCGAAGAACCACAGCCGGTCCCTGAGGATGAAGCCGCCGATGTCGGCGCCGTAGTCCTTCTTCGTGAATCCTGACGAGGAGGCTCCCACGACCGTCTTCGAGTTCGCCTGGAGCGAGTCGCTGTTGTCGTAGCCGAAAGCGTCGCCGTGCAGCTCGTTGCTGCCCGACTTCGTGACGACGTTGATGATGCCGCCGGTGGCACGGCCGTACTCGGCCTCGTATCCTCCGGTCTTCACTTCCAACGCCTCGATGAACTCGAAGTTCAGCTCCTTCCCTTGAAAGCCGTATTCGGCGTTCGTGGTGTTGACGCCGTCGACATAGAACGCGTTCTCCGCGCCCGAGGAGCCGTAGACCGTGATCGTCGGTGTCTGCTTGTCGTCCGACTGAACGGCGTCCGTGGAAACGCCTGGCGTGACCTGCGCGATGGAGGAGTAGTTCCGTTGCGTCGGCAACGTCTCGATCTGTGTCGCGTTCAGGTTCGTGCCGAGCGTGTTCGATGACGTATCGATCGGCGGCGCGAAGCTGCCGACGGTGATGCTCTCGGTCATCGCCGCGGGAGCGAGCACGATGTCGACGTCCGTCTCCTTCCCGAGCGACACGGGAACCGCCGCATGCTTCTTCGGCGCAAAACCACTGAGCGTGAATGCGACGGTGTAGCTTCCCGGAGGAAGGAGAGGGAAACGGTAGAGGCCCCCGATGTCGCTCACGGAGATGCGGATCCCCTGGAGGGCGGGGCTTGTCGCTTCGACGGTGACTCCGGGAAGAGCGGCACCGGTGGAGTCATTCACACGGCCGGCGATCGAGCCGGTCGTTTGTGCAGCGAGCGGGAGTGTAACGAGAAGGAAGAGGGGGAGAAGCCGCCGGAGAGGGGACATGGGGAAGCCTCCTTACGTAATGCGAAATAGTCTACGCGAATCGGGTCAGCACACCGCGGACGCGCTCCAGGCCGGCTTCGATCTGGCTCGGCGAGACGGCGCCGGCGCTGAGGCGGAACCAGCCCGTCTCCTGCGGAAGGCCGAATGCCTGGAACGGGACGACGGCGAAACCGGCTTCATCGAGGAGAAGCCGGCGGATCTGTTCGTTCGTGGCGATTCCACCGCGGCCGACCAGGTCGAACTGCACGGAGAGGTAGATCGCACCCTGCGGTGCGATGGCTCGAACCGGCAGGCCGTCGGCGCGCATCGACTCGATACGGTCGTACAGGAGATCGAGCCGGAGCTGCAGCGCGCGGATCATCGTCTCGTGGAACTCGTCGATCGCGCCGCGCATGCCGAGGAACTTCGCCACCGCCATCTGCTCCGGCCGTGGCGCCCAGGCGCCGAGGTGGCCGATGATGTCGCGCATCCTCGCCGTGATCAACGGGGGAGCGACCGTCCAGCCGACGCGAAGACCGGTCGCGGCGAATGCCTTGGAAATCCCGTCGACGATGATCGTGAACGGCAGGACGTCGGCGACGAGTTGCGGAGGCGCGTAGTGCTGGAAGCCGCCGAAGGTCAGCATCCAGTAGACCTGATCCCAAAGCAGCAGGAGGGCGCGTTCGCCCGTCGCGGCGCGGCGTTCGTTCTCATCGACGACCAGGCGGGCGATGCGCTCCACTTCCTCGCGGGCCATGACGGTGCCGGTCGGGTTGAGAGGCGTGCAGATGCAGATCATGCGCGCATCGCGGATGTGCGGGCGGAGCAGGTCGGCGGTCGGGAGGAAGTTCGTCTCCGGACCGACCGTGATCTCGACCGGCACGCCGCGCATCAGGTAGGTGTAGTGGTTGTTGTTCCACGACGGAATCGGAAAGACCACCTTGTCGCCCGGATCGACGACCGCTGCATACGCGGCGAAGATGATCGGCCGGGCGCCGCCGGCGATGAGGACCGACTCCAGCGGGTACTCGAGGCCGAGAGCGTCATCGTAGAAACGGATGACCGCCTGCCGCAGCTCCTTCGTGCCGTCCGCGGGAGGGTAGTTGGTCTCGCCGGCGGCGAAGGCTTCCGCGATCAGCTCCTGGAGTACGCGGGGGATCCGGAACTCTTTCGGCGAGAAGTCGCCGACGGTGAGGTTGCAGATGTCCCGGCCGGCTTCGGAGAGCGTCCGGATCTCACCGGAGATTTTCAGGATCTCCGATCCGGTCAGGCCGAGGGCGAGTTGCGAGAGGCTGCGGTTGTCGCAGACGGGCGCGGTGGTGGTCATTGATTTCGGATTGTAGAGTAGACGAGAGTTGGTGGATCAGTAGATTCGTAGATTAGCCGATCAGAGCGATCCGCGACAACTTTCAGATTGATATCGGAGGGCAGTGGATTAGTAGATTAGCGGATTCGTAGACTGGTTCCTCCGAGCGCCGTGTTCTTCTCCAATCTACGAATCCACTACTTCACGAATCTACTCCTTCCCATACGCCCGCCTGATCTTCCAAAGGTCATGCAAAGCCCGCAGAAAGTCGTGCGACTTGACCTTCGAGCCGGTCACGTCGTGCCAGCGGGTGACGGGCAGCTCGCAGATTGCCGCGGCCGCTGCATCGCGGCCGAGGCGTTCGATGTAGCGGGCCAGGATCTCGACGTCGAAGATCCAGCGCGAGAGGAACGGTTTCGCGAAGACATCGCGGAGCGTGTCGTTCGCCCGGAAGACCTTCGCGCCGCACTGCGTGTCGTAAACGGCCAGGCCGAGGCTCGACGAGATGAGCGTGGCGCCGACGCGGCCGACGTAGTGGCGGGCAGGGCGGCGGCTGATCTCACGGCCCAGAAGACGGACGCGGGCGCCCATCACGATCTGGATCGCGGTACGCGATTCCAGGATCTCCAGAAAGGCCGGCACCTCGGAGAGGGGAGTGGCCAGGTCGGCGTCCCAGAATCCGATGGAGTCGACCGGTTTCTCCATCGCTGCGACGAAGCCGCGACGCACTGCCTCGGCCTTCCCGCTGTTGCGCTCGAGGTTCAGGACGCCGAAGCGTTTCGGATCGGAGTGGCGCAGCGATTCGAGCACGCGCAACGTCCCGTCGGTGCTGCCGTCGTTGACGAAGAGGAAATCGATCTCGTGACCCGCCGCGGAAACGTGGCGGAAGGCCTCGACATCGAGGCGGCGCTCTTCGTTGTAGCAGGGAACGACGAGGGTCAGACGCGACACGCGCGCGCATTGTACGATTCCACCATGACCGACTTCGACACTCACACCATCCCAACCACCACCCACGGCCGCTACCTCGTCCGGCAGGGGCCGCCCGAACGGTTGCTGGTCGGCTTTCACGGCTACGGCGAGACGGCCGAGGTCCACATGGGGCAGCTACGGCAGATCCCGGGGATCGAGCGATGGACGGCCGTCGCGGTGCAGGCGCTCCACCCGTTCTATCTGAATCGGACCGGGGCGATCGTGGCGTCGTGGATGACGAGCCTCGATCGGGAACTGGCCATCGAGGACAACCGCGCCTATGTCCGTTCGGTCGCCGCGGCATTTCCACCACCTCGTCATCTCGTCTTCCTCGGGTTCTCTCAAGGGGTGGCCATGGCCTATCGCGCCGCTGCCGGGTCGGCGGCCAGCGGTGTGATCGCCCTTGGCGGCGATACGCCGCCGGAACTGTTCGAAACGCGGCCGCGGATCCCACCTGTCCTCATCGGCCGCGGGACTCGCGAGGATTGGTACACCGAAGACAAGTTCGAGAAGGACTTGAAGTTCCTGTCGACCGTGACCACGGTCAGCACGTGCGTCTTCGACGGCGGCCATGAATGGACTGACGAGTTTCGACGGGCGGCAGGGGAGTTTCTGGCTCGAATCCAGAACTGAGATCCGGCGGCGTCATTCGGATTCGTACGATTGCGTAACCCGATCATCACGTCGACGCCTGCGGAGTGTCCGTTCATAGTCCACTTGACAGATCGATGTCACAACTTGACAGATCGATGTCACGAGTTCACAGACCGATGTCTCAACTCGACAGATAGGTGTCACGAGTTCAGAGATCGATGTCTCAGCCCGACAGGTCGATGTCATGAGTTTACAGACAGATGTCTCAGCTAGAGAGATCGATGTCACGAATTAACAGACCGATGTCTCAAATGGACAGATCGATGTCGCAACTTGAGAGATCGATGTCACAAGTTAACAGATCGACGTCTCAACCAGACAGATCGGTGTTTCAGTTTAACATTTCGATGTCACAAAATCGATAGATCGACGTCGCAGCAACAACGAACCGGGAGCGCAACTTGACAACTCATGTCTCAGATCGATAAGTCAATGTCACAAACCGACCGATTGATGTCGCAATCCGACGCACCGATGTCGCAGATAGACAGACTCCCCAGATTGAGGACACTCCCGATGGCGCGAATTCAAGTCCCTGAGAGTCGAGGTCGTTGCAGAGGATCCCGAATTCACTTCAGCGGTAAGAAATGACTCGTCAATACGTTGACCAGTCATCATGCTGACCGGGATGACGGAGAAAACGTAACTTGTTCCATCTACTCCCGATGTCCGACCGTTTCGAACGTCTCAAAGCCCGGCTGAAAGAGCTGCCGGACCGTCCCGGCGTCTACATGCACAAGAACGCCGAGGGAGAGGTCATCTACGTGGGGAAGGCCAGGAACCTGAAGAGCCGGGTCGGCTCCTATCTGGTCGGACGCGGCGCGCGCGACAGCAAGACGATGTCGCTGATCAACGAGATCGAGACGATCGATTTCGTGACGACGAACAACGAGCTCGAAGCCATCCTCCTCGAGAACAACCTCATCAAAACGAACCAGCCTCGGTACAACATCCTCCTTCGGGACGACAAGAGCTACCCCTACATCAAAGTGACGATGTCCGAGGACTACCCGCGGGTCGTCTTCACGCGGCGGCTCGACCGGAAGAAGGGCGATCTCTTCTACGGCCCCTTCTTCGCCGGCACGGCCCGCCGGCTGCTCAAGCTCATCGCCGACCAGTTCAAGCTCCGCAGTTGCGACCTCGATATCGTCATCGGCAGGAACGCCCTCCCGCGCCCCTGCCTCTACTACGACATGCACCAGTGCCTGGGGCCGTGCGTAGTCGGCCTGACCACGCCGGAGATCTATCGCGACATGGTGGACGACGTCGTGCTCTTCCTCGGCGGAAAGACGCGGGAGCTGCAGGATCGCCTGACGCATCGCATGTACAACGCCGCCGAGGCGGAGAACTACGAGATGGCGACGTACTACCGCGATCTCGTCCGTACCGTGGAGCGCGTGCAGGCCGAGCAGCAGGTGGCCTCCGCGGAAGACGAGGATGCCGACGTCTGGGGCCTCTACGAGGATGGGAGCGACGTCGCCGTCCAGCTCTTCGTCATCCGCGACGGTAACGTGGTCGACCGGCGGGAGCTGTTCTGGGAGAAGATCGACATCTACCAGCCGACGTATTTTCTCGGCGAGGTTCTGCAGCGGTACTATCAGGACAACCTCTTCATCCCTCGCGAAGTGCTGATCCCGTTCGAAGTGGAGGAATGCGATCTCTTGACTGCCTGGCTGACGGAACAGGCCGGCCACAAGGTGTCGCTACGGGTACCGCAGCGCGGCAGGGGTGTCGACCGCGTCGAGCTGGCGAACCGGAATGCCCGGCTGTCGCACGAGTCGCGCTTCCGCAAATCGACCCAGGACCGTCTGCAGATCGCTGCACAGAAACTTGGGCAGGTTCTCGGCTACGACCGGGAGATCGGGCGCATCGAGTCGTTCGACATCTCGAACATTCAGGGGACCGACTCCGTGGCGGGGATGGTCGTGCTCGACCGCGGCAAGTTCGATAAGAAGCAATACCGGGTCTTCAATATCAAGACGGTCGAGGGAGCGGATGACTTTCGCTCCATGGCCGAAGCGGTCGACCGGCGCTACCGGCGCCTGATCGAGGAGGACAAGTCGCTTCCGGACATGATCCTGATCGACGGGGGCCGCGGCCAGCTCAATGCCGCGCTGGCGGCGCTCAATAAGCTCGGCATCGAGGAGATCCCGATCGCCGGCCTGGCCAAGCGTGAGGAGGAGATCTACGTCCCCGGCCGTGAAGAGCCGATCCGTCTGGAACGCCGCGACCCCGCGCTGCAACTGTTGCAGATGGTGCGCGACGAGACGCATCGCTTCTCGGTCTCCTCCCACCGCCGCCGCCGCTCCAAGCGCACGCTCCACAGCGCCCTCGACGATATGCCCGGCATCGGCGAAAAGCGCCGCCGTCTCCTCTTCGAGCGATTCGGAAGCGTCTCCGGAGTCAAACAAGCCTCCGCCCAGGATCTGATGAACGTCCTCGGCCGGAAAGTCGGGCAGACGTTGTATGACGAGTTGCATGGGTAAGGGGGGTGGGGAGTGGGGGGTGGGGAGTGGGAGTTGCTGCCGCGTGATGAATGCAACAACTCTTACGAAGCAACTCCTTCGCAGGAACTCTCCAACGCACAAACTCCCACACACCAACTCCCACTCCCAACACCCCACCCCCCACTCCCCAAAACCCGCATGCGATAATGCATCGCGGTCCTAAGAGACAGGGCGGGGGGAACAATGAGTTTTGAAGGCGAAATCGGCGAGATCGATCTGATTCAGCGGCTCGTCGAGCTGGGAGGGGAGACGTTCACCGGAGCGATCCGCTTCGAGAGCGACGGCATCATTAAAATCGTCTATTTCAAGACCGGCGATATCCTCTCCGCATCGACGAACGACCGCACCGACGCCATCGACGAGATCCTTCTCCGCGCGAACAAGGTGACGCGTGAGCACGTCAAGCAGGCGCTGGCCAAACGGAAAGAGAGTGAGACGCTCGGCGATGCCCTTCTCGGCCTCGGCTTCATCACCCGCAAGGAGCTGACCTGGGCCCGCCGGGTCCAGGTGATCGGCATCCTCCGCTCCATCATCGGCTGGAAGACCGGCTCGTATACGATCGTGGCCGACTACCTGCCGAAGCGGGAAGAGGGGACGCTCTTTCCGCTGGCCCAGATCATCGTCGAGCTGGTGGTCACGGACACCGACCGCTCGAAGTCCGAACAGGCGATGGAGAGCGGCAACGCCGTTTTCGAGAAGGCCCCCGATTTCGACGACGCCTTCCGCCGCCTCGGACTGAACGAAGACGCCGAGCAGATCGCCGCGCAGATCGACGGCACCAACAGCGCGGCCGAGGTCGCCGCCAAATCGGGCAAAGACGTGTTCAACGTGTACAAGCTGCTCGAAGCGCTCAGGCTTCTGAGGCTCGTGACACGCCCGGGAAAACCTCCAGCAGAACATGAGGTTTACGCACCTTCGCCGGACACGGAGCAGTGGGATGTCGAGAATCCCGACTTCACGCTGGAGGATGTTGCCCCGACAGTCGCGGCGGCTCCTGTCTGGGAGCCGGCGGTGGACACAGCCAAGGAGACTGCCATGACGAAGAATCCGCCCTGGACGCCGCCGCCCCCCTCGCCGAAGCCGTCGTCGCACTCGGTTTGGGATGAACCTGCAGAGGCCGACGCGTTGTCGTCTAAGGAGTTGGCACCTCCGCCGATCGCTCCCGCAGCGGAGCCGCAGTGGGGCTTCGACGAGGCACAGATCGAAGCGGCGCGCCGTGCCTCGGTTCCGGTCCACGGAAAGGACAACGTCCCGACGTCGGTGGGGGCCACCGCAATGAAGCCATCCAAACCAAAGAGCCGCCTCGGCTTCCTCCTGACGATCCTGATTCTGGTCATTCTTGCCGGCTCTGCCTATCCAGCGTGGCTGTGGTGGCAGAAGCGAAACGCACCGCCGACGCCGCCCGTCGTCGCCGTACGGCACAAGTCGCCCAAACTGAGGCCTGTCGATAGCCCGGCAACCGGCACGGCCGGATCCACGTCGTCCGCGCCCGTCACGACGACGACCCCAAATCAGCCTTCGACGCCTGTCACCACCGCGAGCCTCGCTCCTCCGCCTCTCACCGCGAGCGCGACCCCACACACGGACGCCACCACGACCACACGCGCGACGATGACCACGCCGCCCGTTACGGCGAGCGCAACCCAGCACGTCAA
>DATLWH010000854.1:0-12742 GCA_035576505.1 Thermoanaerobaculia bacterium
CGCCGCGGCCGATCTTCGCTGGATGCGGCGCGCCGCGTGGGGCGAGATCGCATCACCAGGACCGGAGGCGCTCAACGAAGTGCTTCGCGGGAGAACGCGGCGCTTCCGAGGCAGCGATGCGGCCGACAGCATCCGCGCCGCGGCTTCCCTTGGCGGGGAACAGGTTCTCGAGATCGGGCCTGACGCATCGCCGTTGCGGCGCTACTCCGCCATCAGCGCGCTCGCGGCCATCGCCGCCGCGCTCGATAAACAGACCGAGGGCGAGATCGTGGAGCGCGTTGTCGAGCGCGCGTCGCGGCAGCGGCTGATTCTCTCCATCACGAATCGCGATCGTTTCGACTCCGCTTCCGCGCGGGTCATGGAGATGCTCGAGGCTGCCGGCGCCGGCATCTGGATCGAAGGCGACCGCGGCGAGGTCGACCTGCCACCGCCGCGCTATTTCGTCGTCGCGCCGTTTCTCAGCGCGCGTCGTCAGGTGGAAGGACGGATCGAGGGGCGGTCGTGGCTGGAGTCATTTGTCGCATCGGATGCTTTCCCGCGTTTTCTCGAGACGGGAGCTCTCCCCACCAACGATCGCGTTCCGACGCTGGAGTCGTTACACGAGCCTCTCCGTTCCTACATCGCGGCGATCGCTCTGCTGGGCACGCGCGTTCGGCTCGACGTTGCCGCGGCGTTCTTCCGGCAGCTCACATTCGGCGAAGGGATGGACGATCTCGTCGTCGAAGGGGTTACGTCGATCGATGACGGCTATCTGATCTTCGCCTCGGAAGGAGCTCGGAACGCGGCCAGGCAACTAATTCCACCCTCTTCGCAGCCGACGCTCTGCCGTGTTGCCGCACAGGTCTCGTCGGAGACGACCGGCGACCTCGCCGTCGCGGCGTCGCTGCTGATCGATGCCGGCGACGCTCGGGCCGCGGCGCTTCTTCTCGAACAGGCTTCGCCACAACAGGCGTTGCCGGTGCTGCGAACCCTCCCCCGACACGCGCTGACGCCGAAGCTGGCGGAGACGCTGGCCCGCGCGCTGATCGACGACGGGCGGTATCGCGATGCGCGCGACGTAGCGCAACTCGTGACCGGCGACATGCGCGAGCTGCTCCTGGCCAGGATCGAGCGCCGCATGGGCGACTACGCCCCCGCGCTGGCCCGTCTCGATCGAATCGCCGCACGCTCCCTCGACGCGGAGCTTCTGCGCGCTGATCTTCTCTACCTGGAGTCCCGGTATGACGACATGCGCGCCACGCTGGCGGCGTGTACGCCTTCGACTGGTGACGAGCGGGTGCAGCTTGCCTATCTACGGGCGTTGCTCGCATGCGAGACCGGCTCATCGGCCAACGACTCATCGAACGAGCTTCCTCCCGATCTTTACCTTGCGGCGCGACTGGCCACCTACCTCGCCATATCGCACAACGATCTCGACGCCGCCGCACGGCACGCGCGCGACTCGCTCGATCGCGCCCGCTGCGTCTCCGAGCGGATCGATGCGGCGCTCGATCGCATCTACATTCTCTTTACGGCCGGGGCCTGGACGGAGGCGCGCGAAGAGGCACTTCACACGCTGGCGCTGGTCGAGGAGACTCAGGGCGACCGCGCCGCCGGCGGCATCCTCTTCATCCTCACGTATCTCGCCGCCGACGACGGTCAGTGGGCGCACGCGACGCAGCGTCTTCATCGCCTGCGTCATTTTTACCGTGACACCGGGGACGAGCGGCGTCTCCGCGAGCTCGACCTGTTGGCCGCGCACCTCGACTTCTCGCGCGGGCGTTTTGCCGATGCGGTGCGCTCGGCGCAGGCGATCATCGAAGCGGACGTCGCGGCGCCGATGCGCGAAGCGGCGGCTCTGATCCTCGACGAGATCGATTGGATCGAAGGGCGCGATACGCCTCTTCGCTCGACAGGCTTCTCCGGCAACGTCGAGCTGACGAAACGCCATATGGCGATGCGTGCCCGCCGCGACGGCGGAAACGCCGACCTAGGCGAAGGAACTACCGGCTCCCAGAAACTGAAACGTTTCCGCTACGCCCTCGGGCGCGGCGAAAACGACCTTGCGGAATCGCTTGCCGCGGAGATGAAGATCGAGCTGCGGCAACGCGAGGCCACCGCATCCTCGCTGGAGCTTCGCGTTCTCCGCGATGCCGCGATGCGCGAGTTTCCGTTCAATGCCCGCGATTTCACTCCCACGGCCTGGCGCTTCGCCACGCGCAATCGTCTGGGACAGTGGCAGGAGATCGGATCGCTTCCCGCGCTGGCAGCGGCGGAGCTCAATCTCATCGCGGCCGCCGGGAAGATGGACTGGGTAGTCTGCTGCGAGCGCGAGCTTCTCTTCGTAGACGGCATCAGCCGCTGGTCGCCGGAATCGCGCGATGCGCTGGCGGCGCTGTTCCACACGCGCGCCGAGCATCACCGCATGCGCCGCGTCATCGAACAGAGCGAGACCGTGACCGTGGCGAAGAACGATGCCATCGACGGGATCATCGGCGACTCACCAGCCATGCGCGAGGTCTTCACGCTCGTCACGCGCGTGGCCCGCCGCGATGTGCCGGTCTGCATCCTCGGCGAGTCTGGAACAGGCAAGGAGTTGGTCGCCCGCGCCGTGCACCGTCATTCGCCAAGGCGCGGCAAGTCCTTCACGGCGGTCAACTGCGCCGCCTTGCCGGAGAACCTGATCGAGAGCGAGCTGTTCGGCCACGTGCGCGGCGCGTTCACCGGCGCGGACCGCGACCGCGCCGGCCTGATCGAGACGAGCGACGGCGGAACACTGTTTCTCGACGAGATTGGAGAGATGCCGCTGTCCGCGCAGGCAAAACTGCTTCGCTTTCTTCAGGACGGTGAGTTCCGCCGCGTAGGCGACACGGTCAATCGCACCGCGGACGTACGCATCGTCAGCGCCACGAACCGCAAACTGGAATCGGCGGTCGAAGGCGGCCACTTCCGCGAGGATCTCTATTACCGCATCGGAGGGGTCGAGATCGCGCTACCGCCGCTTCGCGAGCGCACGCCTGATATTCCGCTGCTGGCAGCCCACTTCCTGGCGAAGGAGCGTGAAAAGAGCAGAGGCGGGCCATCGACACTGACCGCCGATGCCGAGTCCGTGTTTCTGTTCTACCGCTGGCCGGGGAATGTGCGCGAGCTGCAGAACACGATCCGAGGCGCGCACGCGCTGGCTGGCGAGGCCTCGGCGATCGATGTCGAGCATCTTCCGGAGCGAATGCGCAGTGCTGTCACCCGCGCCGGCGGCGGCGCGAGCTCGTACCAGGACGCCGTGACTCGCTTCCGCCGGGAGCTGATCGAGAAGTCGCTCATCCAGGCCAACGGCAATCAGAACCGCGCCGCCGCCTCACTGAACATGTCACGCCAGGCGCTGGCCTATCAGATCCGCGAGCTGGGCATTCTCGTGCGACCCTCGAGGTAGACGATGGCCTCGAGAGGTTGTGACAGAGCGCTCACCCATACGACGCGGCAGTGTTTCGACTCTGTCCGTACAATGCGGAGACCGATGCGTCATTCGCTGGTCATTGCCGTAACCGCTCTTGTAGCCGGATGCGCGCTCTACTCAGACGTGTCGATTTCGCCTTTACTGCTTTCTCCCGGATCGATCGAGCGGGGGAGTGACCTTCCGTCGATGGTGCGCAAATCCGACTACGTCCGCGCCGTGGAGCAGGCGGCCACGATCGAGGCAAAGTCACGCCACAATGCCAATGAGCTCCTGTTCCTTGGCACGGCGGAGATGGCTGCCGGCCGCTTTGATGACGCGCGCCGTCATCTCCGTTCCGCGCTCGACCTCGATCCCTTCCGCACCACCTACGCCGACGCCGCCTGGGCGCTCTCGCAGCTCGAGTACCTACGCAACAACTTCGAGGCCAGTCTGGAGTGGGCGCACGTGGCCGCCGAACACGGCCTCGTCGTTCGGAAATGGCACCTGGACTTCCTCGAAGCGCTGAAGAACGTCGATATGTACCGCTTCCGTGGAGCGGCTGTGGAGCGCGTGCCGCTGCGCATCGGACGACCCGATGTACCGCGCGTGGAAGTCACCGTGAACAAGACGAAGAACGTCATCGCCATCGTTGATTCAGGAGCGGTGATGTCGATCGTCTCCCGCAAGTTCGCAGCCTCGGTTCCCATTCGAAAGCTCGGCAACTTCGAGGGGACGTTTGAAGGCCTTCTGGGCGAGCCGATTCAGGTGCAGTTCGGCATCATCGACTCGGTGCAGATCGGAAGAATGACCATCGAGAACGTGCCGGTAGCGATCATGCCGGACGACAAGATGAAGTTCATCGTCACCGGCAAGAACGAGTTCGCGATCGAGTTTCTCCTCGGCGTGCATCTGCTGAAGGAAACCCGCATCGAGCTGGACTTCCGCCACAACCAGGCCGCCTTCACGCATCTGACCTCCGCGGACCGCGCCGCCGCACCCGATCAGAATCTCTTCTGGGACCACTTCAGGCCCACGGTGCGCGGCGTCATCAATCGGAAGGGATGGTACGTTTTCGTCCTCGATACCGGTTCCGAGGTGACCTTCCTCAATTCCGCGCAGATCAACTCGCTGCCGATCCAGCTCTTCACGAAGGTTCACAACGCCACGCTGCAGGGTCTGGGGGGAGCCAAGAAACACGGCGACGAGGTAGAGAACATCGAAATCGGACTGGATCGTTGGGCCGGCACCTTCCGAACGATTCCGATGTACGACGCGGGCAGCACCGAGCACGAGCATACATCCGGCATCATCGGAGAGAACTATCTGAAGAACTTCATCGTAACGATCGATTTCGGCCGTATGCGGCTCGACCTCACCCCTGTCATCCGCATTCCGATGGGAGAGATCGAAGGGCTGGACTCGGCCACGGGGAATCAGATACCGCGATGAGGCTGGCCTCGTTGTTTCCCCCCGAGGCTGAGATCGGCTCCGACTGACGGCCGCTCCCCCTTGCGATACGATCCGGCTCTCATGGACGAACCTCTCATTCGATCAACGACCGTCCTCTGTGTTCGCCGCGATGGCGCGGTGGCGATGGCGGGAGATGGACAGGTCACGGTCGGCACGACCGTGATGAAGCACGGCGCTGCCAAGGTGCGCCGCATCTATCACGACAAGATCCTGGCGGGGTTCGCCGGCTCGGCCGCGGACGCCTTTGCGCTCTTTTCCCGTTTCGAAGCCAAACTGGAAGAGTACCGGGGCAACATGGAGCGCTCCGTGGTCGAACTGGCGAAGGATTGGCGAATGGACAAGTACCTGCGCCAGCTTCAGGCATTTCTCATCGTGGCGAACGCGGAGCGGGCGTATCTGATCTCCGGCACGGGCGATCTGATTCAGCCGGACGACGGGATCCTGGCCATCGGCTCGGGCGGCCCGTATGCATTGGCGGCAGCGCGCGCTCTCATGAAGCACACGGGGATGAACGCCGCCGGCATCGCGGAGGAAGCGCTTCGGATTGCCGCAACCATCTGCATATACACCAACGACCAGATCACCGTGGAAAGTCTCTGACACATGGTCATCCAACTTCCAGGCAGCGTCGAGGACGCGAGCCACTCCGAGAGACTGACACCCAAAGAGATCGTGCGTGAGCTCGACACCTACATCGTCGGGCAACACGCGGCGAAGCGCGCCGTGGCCATCGCGCTCCGCAACCGCTGGCGGCGGCAGCAGCTCCCGCCCGAGCTGCGCGACGAGATCGCGCCGAAAAACATCATCATGATCGGGCCGACCGGCGTCGGCAAGACGGAGATCGCGCGCCGTCTGGCGCGGCTGACGCATTCGCCGTTCCTGAAAATCGAGGCCTCGAAATTCACGGAGGTCGGCTACGTCGGACGCGACGTCGAATCGATCGTCAGGGACCTTACCGAGATCGCCGTCAAGCTCGTGAAGGATGAAAAGACGCGCCTGAACCGTGAGACGGCCGAGCGCAATACCCGCGAGCGGATCCTCGATCTCGTCCTGCCCGACTCCCGCCGCCCCACGGCGCGCCCCGCATTCGTAGGCGCACCCGAGGAGCAGCCGCCGACGGAGACGCGGGAGAAGCTCGGCATCTGGCTCGATGAAGGACGGCTCGACGAACGGGAGATCGAGATCGACGTGAAGGAGCAGAGCTTTCCGTCATTCGAGATCTTCTCCGCGCAAGGCGTGGAGGAGATGGGGGTCAATGTCAAAGACATGCTGCCGGGGCTCTTCGGCGGAAAGGCGAAACGCAAGAAGATGCGCATCGGCGACGCCCGGCCGATCATCGTGCAGGAAGAAGCGGAGAAACTCGTCGACCAGCAGAACGTCGCCCGCGAGGCCATCGATCGGGTGGAGCAGAGCGGCATGGTCTTCCTCGACGAGATCGACAAGATCGCCGGCCGTCAGAGCGCGGCACACGGGCCGGACGTCTCGCGCGAAGGGGTGCAGCGCGATCTGCTCCCGATCGTCGAAGGGACGACGGTGAATACGAAGTACGGGATGGTCAAGACCGATCACATCCTCTTCATCGCCGCGGGGGCGTTTCATGTCTCCAAGCCTTCCGACCTCATTCCTGAGCTGCAGGGGCGCTTTCCGATCCGGGTCGAGCTCGAATCCCTCACAGAGGAAGATTTTGTGCGCATCCTGCACGAGCCGAAGAACGCGCTGACGATGCAGTATTCGGCGCTGCTGGCGACCGAGGGAGTCACGCTGACGTTCGCCGACGAGGCCATCGCCGAAGTAGCCCGCTACGCGGCGCTGGTGAACGAGAAGACCGAGAACATCGGCGCGCGGCGCCTCCACACCATCCTGGAGCGGCTCCTCGATGAGCTGTCGTTCGACGCCAGCGACATGAGCGGCCAGTCCGTCACGATCGACGCCGCGTACGTGCAGCGGGTGCTCGCCGAGACGGTGAAGGACGAGGATTTGAGCCGGTACGTGTTGTGAGCCGCGTCGCCGTTCTCTTCGCTGCCGCGCTCGCGGTGTCCGCGCGTGCCGACACCGTGGCCGACATGCGCGCCGCCCTCTCTCAGCTTCGGGCCACGAAGCCGATTCATGTCTCTGTCGAGGTGCAGCGCTCGCGCAAGAACGAGGGACGGTTCGCGAATCAGCAGTTTACCGGCTCGGCCTCGCTCGACGTCGTGGAGGATGAAGCGGGATTGCGGATGACGTTCTCGCGCGCGATCCTGGAACGCTCCGACCGCGAGTCGCGCGAGCACACCGCCGATCCGCGCAGGCCTACACCGACGCGCGCGGCCATCAACGACACCCAGCCCACGGAGATGGCCGACGCCGTCGACTTCGCCGGCCCGTTTCTCCGCTTCCTCGAGACGGCGACGAAGGTGAGCGAAACACGCGGCGTGCGCGACGGACGGCCGGTGCGCGTCGTCGTTCTCAAGCTGACTCCGAAGCTGCCGCCGGAAGCGACGAGCATCTTCAGCGTAAAGTTCACGGAAGACCAGATGACGGTCTGGCTCGGCGACGACAACCTCCCCGTGGCCGCGGAACGGACCCAGCGCGGCACCGCCGGCTTCATGTTCATTCGAGGCCAGATGACGAACCGCTCGTCATGGACGTTCGCCCACTACGGCGACCGCCTCATCGTCCTGCGCGACGATTCCGCCTATAGCGGCTCGGGGTTCGGACAGAAAGGGGAAGGGCGGAGCGTGCAGGTGATGACGGTGAGGTGAGGGGGGCGTTATGGCCGCGAGGCTGGATGGTCATGCGATGACTTCCGACAACTTCGTATCCTCCGGCGTGTCCGTCGGGCTCTCGAACTCGAGCCGGTAGCCGTCAGGGTCGCGGAGCGTAGTGACCCACATCCTGTTCCCGACTTCCGGCTCCGAGGCTTCCAGACCGCGTGCGGTCACCTCACGGTAGATGAGCACGGCGTCCTCGCAGGTGAAGCTGAGCGATACCCCCTCGCCTACCTTTCCAGCGGGCACCCACGAGTCGTGTCCCTCCTTCGGAAACTCCTGCAGCATCAGCGACGCGCCGCCGAGCGTTAGCCAGCACCAGCGAACCTTTTCGTCGACGATCCACTTGTGCTTCATAGAGAAGCCGAGGCCGTCGATGTAGAAGGGAAGCGACGCGTCCATCGAGGAGACGCGTAGAAACGGAACGACTTCCTTGACGTTCATCGCCAGTCCACGTCTCAGAAAAGATACGACTGCGCTGCTCTGGCGCCAAGGAGCAGCCGGTCGATGGTCCACTCGCCGCCGTTCGTGGCAAACACGACGAGCGAGACTAGGAAGAAGAGCAGGTCGTAGTGCCAGCCCATCGCATTCTTCCCCCAGAAACCGGAGTGCCAGACGAACGCTTTGCGGTGCATGGCGCCGAGCATGACGATCATCAGCCCAACCGCGGAGAGACGGGTCAGCAAACCGCCGGCGATACCGAGTCCCGCCAGAAACTCCACGACCCCGACGAGGAGGACCAGCGGCCTGGGCAGTCCGAGATCTTTGGAACTGCCCTCGGGATCGCGGGCATGGCCGAACCCGCTCCAGACGAAGACCAGGCCGGTGAGCGCGCGTGATGCGAGAAGAGCGATCTGTTCGAGGGTGAACATGACTCTGAAATCTATGTCACTGTCTTTTGAAACGCTCGTGCGCTCGCGGCGATCAGGACCGCCGAGAGGAGCAGCAGCGCGGCCACCGGTTCCCACAAGTCGAAGAAGGTCGCGCCGCGGATGACGATGCCGCGCGCGATCTTGATGAAATGTGTGGCCGGGAGGACATACGAGACGATGCGCAGCGGAAGAGGAAGCGAGGCGATCGGGAAGATGTAGCCCGACAGGAGAACGGACGGCAGCATGATGCCCATGGCCCGCTGCATCGCCTCCATCTGCGACTTGGCGCGCGATGAGACGAGGAGACCGACGGAGAGGAGCGAGAGGAGATACACCGGCGCGAGGACGAGCAGGAGCGTCAGGCTGCCGTGGATGGGGACGCGGAACAGGAAGCGCATCAGGAAAAGGATCATCAGGAGCTGTACATAGGCCAGGCCGAGGTATGGGAGGAGTTTGCCGGTAACGACGGCCAGAGGCGAGACCGGCGTGACCATGAGTTGCTCGAGCGTGCCGCGCTCGCGCTCCTTCACGATGGCGAAGGCGGAGAGGATCGTGCCGGAGAAGGTCAGGAGGATGGAGATGAGGCCGGGGATGAGCAGGTTGGCGCTGCGCATGTCGGGGTTGAACATCATCACCGGATGCGCCTCGATCGGTGCCTGTGTCTCGGATTTCTCCATGAAGGCATTGATGGAATTGAAGAGGACGACTCCATTTGCGGCGGAGAGCGCCTGCGTGGCGATGCTGGAGTCGGAGCCGTCGATCATGATCAGGACGTCGGCCTGCCGTCTGGCGGCGAGGTTGCGCGCATAGTCGGGAGGGATCTCGATAGCCACCTGGGCATGGCCGGCCACGATCTGATGCTGCAGTGCAGACCGCGAATCAACCAGCTCGATGACGTGGAGGTACGACGTATTGCCGAACTGTTCGATCAGCCGCCGGCTTTCCTGCGAACGGCTCTGGTCGAAGACGACCGTGGGGATGTTCTTGGCGTTCATGTCGATGACGCCGAAGAGGACCAGCTCGAATACCGGAACGGCGATGGCGAAGAAGAGCGTCCCGCGGTCGCGCAGCATCTGCGTCATCTCCTTGCGGAACATCGCGCCGAAGCCGCTCACAACATAGCCTCGACTTCCTTCCCCCGCGTCTCGGTAAGGCGAACGAAGACGTCTTCCAGCGATGGCTCGATCGGGTTGACGGTGACGTCCCCGAGGCGAAAGGCCTCGAGGCCGCTCTTGAGCGTTTCGTTGGAGACGTTGCTGTCGATCAGCATGTGCAGCGAGGTCCCAAAGATCGTCGCGGAGCGGACATACGGCAGCGTGCGCGCGCTCGTCATCAGCCGCGCCACCCCCTCGCTCGATACGGCCTCCACGCGCCTCGTTCCCTCGGGAGTGACTTCCGGCAATTCCTTGAGCACGTCGGGCCGGCCGACGACGATCAGGTGAGCCATGTAGAGATACGCGACCGAGGCGCAGCGCTCGGCTTCGTCCATGTAATGCGTGGTGACGAACATCGTCACGCCGCTTCCCGCCAGCTCGAAGAGGAGATCCCACAGTTCGCGCCGCGCCACAGGATCGATGCCGGCGGTCGGCTCATCGAGGAAGATGACCCGCGGCTGATGCATCAGGGCCGCCGCGAGCGCGAGGCGCTGCTTCCATCCTCCGGAGAGCGCGGCGGCCAGGCGATTGCGATACGGACCGATGTGCGTGAGGTTGACCGCCCAGTCGATCCGCTCCTTTCGCTCCGCTCCCTTGAGCCGGTAGATGGAGCTGAAGAAGTCGAGGTTCTCCTGTACGGTCAGGTCGCGATAGAGCGAAAAGGCCTGGGAGACGTAGCCGATGTGCTGGCGGACGAGCTCTCCTTCTTTCTCGACGTCGTAGCCGTCTACGGTGGCGTGTCCTTCGGTTGGCACCAAGAGGCCGCAGAGGATGCGGATCAGCGTCGACTTGCCGGAGCCGTTTGGACCGAGGAGGCCGAAGATCTCGCCGCGTGGCACCTGGAGGGTGATGTTGTCGAGCGCGCGAAAGGTACCGAAGTCTTTCGACACCCCTTGCACGTCGATGCCAACATCGTCGCTCAATCCGGCTGTCCTTTCACGCCGAGATCGACTGACGCGGCCATCCCCGCCTTCAGTTTCGGATTCGGGTCGACGAGCACCTTCACGCCGAAAACCTCCTCGGCGCGCTGCGCGCGCGTCTGTACGTTGCGCGGCGTGTACTCCCCCTGGTTGCTGACCGCGGCAACGTGTCCGGCGAAGGTCTCGTTCGCAAACGTGTCGACCAGAACGCGGACGGGCTGACCCACGGCCACAAGGCCCAACTCCGTTTCCGGGACGTAGACGCGGACCCAGAGCTGGCTCGACTCGAGGATTTCGGCAACGGTCTGGTTAGGTGCGACGATATCGCCCGGCCGCAATCCGAATGACTGCACGACTCCGCTGACTGTCGAGACGACGTCGGCCTCGGCGCGCTGTTTCATGAGGGTGTCGAGGCGCCTCTCCTGCGCGTCGACCTCGGCGCGCGCGGCGTCGATGTCCTCCTTGCGCGTTCCCTTTTGCAGGATGCGGAGATCGTCCGCCGAGGCCTTCGCTTTCGTCGCGGCGTCGTCGGCCATCTCCTTGGCAACGACGCCCTCGTGGTAAAGGCGCTCCCACCGTCGACGATCGACATCATCGTTCCTGGCAACCGCAGCGGCCTTGGCGACTTCCTCCGGCCGGGGGCCGGCGATGCCTTTGGCCAGCGCGGCCTTTGCAGCGGCGATGGCGGCTCGCTGCTCGCTGATCTGCCGATCGATGGTCTCGGTCTCGAGCACGACCAGCAACTGGCCGGTGACGACATGCACTCCTTCATCGATGAGCGTCTTCGCCACGCGCCCGCCGACCAGCGAACCGACGTTGACCGTTCGTGCCTCGAGCGTCCCGCTGAGGACGATCTCCTGTGGCTTGCGCGACTCGCGAAAGTACAGCAGCGCCGCGGCGGCCGCGATCCCGACCACGATCAACACCAGCACGATCCGGAGCAGAGACCTTTTTCCTGCAGGCACGCGTTACCTCCGACCCGCGAAGGATGACACATGCCGTCCGGGGCAAAAAAAAGGCCGCCGGTCGGAACCGGCGGCCAGGACGAATCGCGGGAGAACCTGCGCGGCAGAACGTTCGGCGCGCCCCTGGTGGCCGAGCCTTGGGCAACCAACGCTGCCGGCCGTGCCGGCTAGAACGTCACCTTGGCGGCGAACTGCATGATGCGAGGGCCGAAGGAACTGGTCGGCAGACCAAAGGGACTGGCCGCGTCCTGCAGGGTGAACTTCGTTGGAACGCCGGCGGTATTCGTGACGGCGTAATACGTATTGCGCACTCCGTTGACGTTGCTGCGGTTGAAGAGGTTGAAGGCCTCGGCGATGAGCTGCACGCGGGCGCCGGAGAAGAGGCCGATTTCCTTCGTGAGACGCGGATCGATCGAGAACTGGCTCGGCAGACGGAAGGAGTTGCGGGCGAAACCGGGAGCGCGGTCATTGCGCGCGTTGCCATCGTTGTTGATGTCCGTGCTGACGACGGGCGAGTAGGGCTGGCCCGACTGCCAGCTGGCGATTCCACTGATCGTCCATCCGCCGAAGATGGCGCGGCTCGCACCGCCCATCTTCTGCGAGTACGAGTCGAGGCTCCAGACGCCGCTGAGCACAATACGATGAGGCACGTCGTTGTCGCCGGGCGCCCAGTCGCCGTGCAGATTGAGCGGGTCCTGTGCGAATTTCGGGTCGTCCGTCCCCGGCACGACCGCGGTGGCGTCCGGCCGGTCATCTTTCACCTTCGAGTAGGTATACGCGAGACGCATCTGCCAGTTGTTCGAGAAACGCTTCTGCACATCGAGCGTCACGCCGTTGTACTGCGAATTCGCGCTCGATTGGAACTCGAGGATGCGCGCGAAGTTCGTGAACGGACGGCCGGTGTAGCGGGTGAAGGTGCTCGTGCCGATCTGCGTTCCGCTGGCGGCGCTGAACACAGGCACGGTAACCGTGGTGGGGTTGGAAACGTTGATGTCGATTGTGCGCGGGAGATCGGAGCCCTTCACGTACTGGTACGTGACTGAAACCGCGATGTCGTTGGTAAGGCCGCGCTCCACGCCGAGGCTGGCCTGCTGCACTTTGGGGTTCTGGAAGTTCGGATCGAAGACAAAAATCGTCGGCTTCGGCAGCGTGACGCCGGTCGGGATCGCCGAGTAGATGGCCGGGTACTTCGGGATCAGCGC
>DATLWH010000855.1:0-18201 GCA_035576505.1 Thermoanaerobaculia bacterium
GCGCAGTCCGTTGAAGTAGGCGCGGCCGGCTTTGCGGTCGACGAAGGCGGCCACGCGCGCGTTGGTCATGCAATCGCGCATGTCGACCTCGATCGCTGCATGGCCGATGTCGACCGTGGGGATGAACAGGCCGACGCCGGCCACGGTGCCGACCACCTTGGCGGTGATGTTCTTCGCCGGGTCTACCGGCATGAGCTCCGTCAGCGCGGCGCGTACGCGGAGCACGCCGTCACCAGGCACCTCGACGACCGTGTATCCGCCGCGGGTCAGTTCCGTGGTGAATGCCAGCCGCAGATGCTCGCTCAGGTTTTTGAGCTCCTCGGCGCTGGCCTGATTGTCCACGGCCGCCTTTCCGAGGGAGACGACCACCGGCTCGAAGAGAAAGGCGTGATAGTCGCCCAGGACGCCCGGCCGGCTCGACCAGGCCCGCATCGACGGGCTGCCGGGAACCGACTGAAGCTCGATGCCGCTGCCGAGAAACACGACATTCTGCGGCTGCGTCGACGCGCATCCGGCCAGGATCAGGAACGTGAGCGCTGCACGGCATGTCTTCATCGCAACTCCTTGGAAAGCAGAAAGCAGAAGGCAGAAAGCAGAAGGATGAAGATGGCCGGCTTTTTCCGCCTTCATCACTCATCCTTCATCCTTTCGCCTTCATCCTTTCGCCTTCATCCTTCATCCTTCTGCTTTCTGCCTTCTGCTTTCTGCCTTCCGCCTCGATCCACCGGTCCACATTCGCCTCCAGCACGCTCAGCGGCACCGCGCCGCTGCCGAGGACGACGTCGTGAAACTCGCGAACATCGAAGCGGGTGCCGAGCGCCTGCTCGGAGCGCTTGCGGAGCTCTTTGATCTTCAGCTCGCCGAGCTTGTAGGCCAGCGCCTGGCCCGGCCAGGAGATGTAGCGGTCGACCTCGGTCTCGACCTCGTGAAGCGGAAGGGCGGTGCGCGTGGCCAGGTAATCGATGGCCTGCTGGCGCGTCCATCCCATCGAGTGGATGCCCGTGTCGACGACCAGCCGGCAGGCCCGCCACATCTCATAGGTCAGACGGCCGAAGTTCGAATAGGGGTCCTGATAGATGCCCGCTTCGATTCCGAGCCACTCACAATAGAGGCCCCACCCTTCTCCGAACGCAGAGATGTAGGAGTAGCGGCGGAAATTCGGAAGATCGCCCAGCTCCCGCGCCAGCGAGATCTGCAGGTGATGGCCGGGAACCGCCTCGTGCAGCGTCAGCGCCTCGAGGTTGTAGAGCGGCCGGCTCTCCAGCATGTACGTGTTGACCCAGTAGATGCCCGGCTGCGTGCTTCCCTGTGCCGGGCCGACGTAACGGCCGCTGGTGTACTTCGGGGCGATGTCCGCCGGGACCGGCTCGACGGTGTACGGAAGTCGTGGAAGGGTCTTGAAGAGCGAGGGCAGCTTCCCATCGATCCGTTTGGCGATGCGCGAGGCCCGCGAGAGCAGCTCTTCCGGAGTCTTCGCGTAGAAGCGTGGATCGGTGCGGAGGAAGACCAGGAAGGCTGGGAAGTCCCCCTGGAAGCCGGTCTCCTTGATCACGGCATTCATCTCACCGCTGATCCGGTCGACTTCGCTGAGCCCGATCTTGTGGATCTCCTCGGGGGTGAGATCGAGCGTGGTGAATTCGCGGATTTTCAGCGCGTAGTAGGCGCGGCCGTCGGGCAGGTCGTACGCGCCCAGCGTCTTGCGCGCCCCGGGCAGGTATTCGTTGCGAAAAAAGTCGAGGAACTCGCGGTAACCGACGACCGCCCCTTCCATCACCGCGGCGCGCCCCTCCCGCCTGAGCCGCTCGTGCTCCGATTGCGGCACCGAGGCCGGGAACTTCGCGAATGGCACCCAGAAAACGCTCTTGGCCGGATCGTCGACGATGTGCGCAGTGATCGTCGTGTCGTAGCCGTCCAGCGTGGCCCGCGGAACGGTCATCCCGCGCCTCAGGCCGATGCGCATCAGCGCGATCTCTTCGCGGACGTAGCGCGGCCAGGCCCTGAGCCGGCTGATGTAGTTCTCGTAGTCCTTCACCGTGACGAGGGGAACGTCTTTCGGCAATCGCGAGAAGCCGGAGTGGAATCCCGAGTCGGCGTTGAACGGAATCTGATAGTCGCCGAGCTCGAAGGATGCCGACGAATTCTCGAGCCGCTGTTTGAAGATGTCGTAGTTCACCACTTCCGCGGCCGGCAGTTTCGCGCGATCGATGCCCGCCAGTTCCGCCAGCGCCGCCTTCGTCTGCGCATGCCTCCGTTCCAGGTCGGCCATGGTCACCGACGGCAGGCGATCGTCGTACTCATGCCTTCCCACCGACGTCGCGAAGAGCGGATTCTCCCGGAGCTGCGTCTCCCATGACCGATCGAAGAGCGCGTGAAGACGGGCCACCTCATCGGCGGCGCGCGCGGAAACGGCGAGCAGACAGACCGTGACGACGATCGAGAGTCGTATCTTCATCGGGGAAGCTTACCGTCTGCGGCGGGAAGAGAAGAAACGATTTGAGCGGCGAATGGATGACGTGCCGGAGCGCCGCCGTCTCGGCGGGTTGCTCGGCAGACAAAACGTAGGTCGGACTCTCCAGTCCGACCGGAGCTTGGGAGAGCGGTAATTGATAACCGCCTGTAGTTCAGAGCCGCGCAAGGTCCGGTCGGACTAGAGAGTCCGACCTACGTCTTGTCCGCCGCCGGCAGGGACGCCAGCGCCCCGCCGTGGTAGCGTCCTCCCCTATGAAAATCCTGATCGCGTTCGTCCTCACTGTCCTGACGTTTGCGATAAACGGCCAGCCGCGCACCCACCGCCTCGAGGCCAGGCCCGATACCGTGGCCTACGGCTACTACTGGTCCGAGGCCAAGCCGGCGCTGCGCATCGCCTCGGGCGACATCATCGACGTCGACACACTGCTGACCAACAGCCCCACCGGTCTCCAGAAGGCGGGCGTACCGGACGAGAAGATCCAGCAGTCGCTGAAGACCATCGTGGCCGAGGTCACCGGCGACCGCAAAGGGCCAGGCGGTCACATCCTGACCGGGCCGGTCTACGTGGAAGGGGCCGAGCCGGGCGACGTTCTGGAAGTAAAGATCCTCTCGATCGATTTCGCGATCGGCTACGGCTACAACGGCTGCAGCGGGATCGTGCCCGAGAATTGCGACCGCACCGTCCCCACGAAGATCATCCCCATCAACAGCAAGACCATGACCGCGGAGTTCGCGCCGGGGATCGTCATTCCGCTCAAGCCCTTCTACGGCAGCATCGGCGTCGCTCCGGCGCCGGAGCTGGGACGCGTCAGCAGCAATCCGCCCGGCAGGCACGCGGGCAATCTCGACAACCGCGAGCTCGTGGCCGGCACGACGCTGTTCATCCCCGTCTTCGCGCCGGGCGCCCTGTTCGAAGTCGGCGACGGGCATGCCGCGCAGGGCGATGGGGAAGTGGATCAGACCGCGATCGAGACGTCGCTGCGCGGCCGGCTGCAGCTCACCGTGCGCAAAGACATGAAGCTGACCTGGCCCCGTGCCGAGACCCCCACCGACTACATCAGCATGGCCACCGACCCTGACCTGATGGTGGCCACGAAAGCCGCGATCCAGGAGATGGTCGATTTCCTTGCCGCCACGCGGAACCTCACAAAGCACCAGGCCTATCAGCTCATCAGCATCGCCGGCCACGTCGTGGTCACCCAGCTCGTGGACAAGCCGAACATGGGCGTCCACGTGAAGATGCCGAAGAGCATCTGGACCACGAGGAGTCATTAACGAATGACCCTCGGGTACTTCGCGAATGACTCCGAGTCATTAACGAATGACCCTCGAGTACTTCGCGAATGACTCCCGAGTCATTAACGAATAACCCTCGGGTACTTCGCGAATGACTCCCGAGTACTTCGCGAATGACCCCCGAGTCATTAACGAATGACCCTCGGGTACTTCGCGAATGACTCCCGGGTCATTAACGAATGACCCTCGGGTACTTCGCGAATGACTCCTGAGTCATTAACGAATGACCCCGAGAGCTTCGCGAATGACCGTTGAGTCACTCGCAAGGCGCCCTGGATCTCGATTTCGGGGAGTCAATCCAGCGAAACGAGGTACAAAATTGCTTTACGAATCAATAAGTTACGAGAGTCGCGAAAAAACCACTTGACTTTTGAGCCGTGGTGACTCACATTTACTTCCACGCAGAGGCGACTCTTGAGTCAAGGAGTCCGATTCCCGAGCGAGAGGCCGGTGGGGAGTACTATGACCGGCTCGATTGAGGTGCTAATCCCGTCGAGCTTGAGGTAAGGCAAAGCGGGGTCAGATACAAGTGGGGTTGAGCGTTAGCTCCTCCTGCCTCAAACAACCATACGTTCCTCCTGGGTCCGCGGCCTATGGAGGCAGGCGAACGGGCGATGCGACGTCCCGTTCTTCGATGAACCCGGAATGGCGTCCCAGGTTGCGCATACAGCCGAGCGTCGTTCCACAACCGAGTTGCCCATAGAGGGCAGAAAGGAGTCCCCCATGTCACAGGGAAATGTAGTCAGTCAAAAAAACGCCGCGACAGCAGCGGCAACAGACCCGGCGGTGACGCCGGAATCGGTAGTGGAGCAGCTTCGTGCGCTTCGGGCCCAGATCCCGAACTACGCGCAGTTGCCGGTATCGACGGCCCAGGAATTGAGGTCGGTGTCGAGTGTCCATCCGGAGTTCGCGCAGGCGGCCATCCATGCCGTCAGCGCGTCGCCAACGGTGCAGGCGACCGTCGGTCAGAGTGCAGACGATCTGCAGACGGCGGCCGAGATGGCCGATCGCTGGACGATGGTCCGCGACGAGTTGAAGGTAACGCTCGAGGGCGTTGCCTCTGCAGTACTCACCATGAAGCACAGCATCGGTTTCTCGGCATTGCTGACCTACACGGTCTGCAAGAAGCTGGTCAAGTCGCCGGAGCACGCCGGTCTGCTGCCACACGTGGCCCTAATGCGGAAGACCAACCGTTTCGGCCGCACTCGCAAGTCGTCGTCGCAGCAGCCGCAGGCGCCAGCACCGACGCCGGAACCGGCGCCTTCACCGGCGCCGAACCCGGCGCCGGCGTCGCACATCTGATGAAGTGAAGTAGCAAAGCCGGACCGGGCGCGCGGATGTTCGCGCGCCCGGTCATTTCCGCGCGAAGCGCCAATCACAGGAGGAACCGATGAGTAAGAAAAAGACGGATGTGGAAGCGATCATCAACGACATCGCCGCCCTGCGTGCGCGGCTTCCCAAGACTGCCAGGACGCGGGCAGCGGCGCCACCGCCGGAGAAGCCGGCGGAGCGGATGGCATTCGTCCCGGGCGACGAGGAGGCCATGGAGGCCTTCGAGATGCTGGCGCTGGAAGACACGCTCGAATCGCTTGCCGCCGATGTGCATGCCATCGTCGAGGAGAAGCAGGAGGCTCTGATAGCCAAGACCCTGGAGATCTACTACGCCGCCGAGGAGCTGTCGAAGGATCCGGCGAACGCCCATCTGATCGAGCACGTGGAGAAGATGAGGGCGGCCTACCGGAAGGACTTCGGGACGGAGATTCCGCCCAAGAAGAAGTGAGAGGCCTATCCGCAGATGACGCAGATGGACACAGATAAAACCTGTCTTCATCTGCGTTTTACCTGCGTCATCTGCGGATGAACGTCCCCCCCCAACCGCGACGTAGGTACTGATCTCCGTCCGCGTCCCAGCCGGTTTTCACGTACTTTCAAGTGAAAACAAGCGTGACGGGGAGGGTGCGGCGTGCGCATCGTGGAAGCCTGCGAGACCTTCATTCAACACTGCGGGAGCGTTCGGAAGCTGTCCGAGCACACCACGCGCGCCTACCGGCTCGACCTGAACCGCTTCATCGGCTTCGCCGGCGAGGGGGCGGAGATCGAGTCGTGCGAGCGGGCCACGCTCCAGCAGTACATCGAGCACCTTTTCACCCAGCACCATCTCAAGGAGACCTCGGCCAAGCGGCACGTGGCCTCGCTCCGTTCGCTGTTTCGGTGGCTGGAGGACGAGGGCCACGTCCCCGAGGATCCCTTCCGGGGAGCGCGCATCCGCATCCGGCTGCCCAAGCGGCTCCCGCGCGTGCTCTCGCGAGGGGAGGTGGCGGCGCTACTGGAACAGTCGCCCATGAACGGCGACTTCATCCGGCTGGCCACGCGCGTGGCCGCGGAGCTCTTGTTCGCCACCGGCATCCGCGTGGCCGAGCTGGCAGCGCTCCGCGACGAAGACATCGACCTGACCGCCGGGGTCATCACCATCACCGGCAAAGGCGACCGCCAGCGCCGCGTCTACATCCCCGACGCCGAGATCCGCGATCTCTTGGTGGCCTACTCCAGCGCCCGCACCGAGCGCGGCCACTCCGGCCCCTCCTTCCTGGTCAACTCCCGCGGCGGCGCCGCCTCCCCCCAGTTCATCCGCCGCCTGATCCGCAAGCTCGGCGAGCACGTCGCCCTCTCCCGAAGAGTGACCCCTCACATGTTCCGCCACTCTATCGCCACCTACCTCCTGGAAGAAGGCGTCGACATCCGCTACGTCCAACGCCTCCTCGGCCACCGCAGCATCGTCACGACAGAGATCTACACGCACGTAGCGGACGCGGTGCTGAAGTCGCGGGTGATCGAGCGGCATCCGCGGAAGGTGATCGTTGGGACGTCCGATAGATAACCATGAAGTCGGCGGGGCACTTTCGAGGGTCGTATCGCGAGTGTCGAGACCCGTCTGGAACGATGCACCGCGAGCTGTCGGTACGACGCATGCGGCTCAGTGAGCTTGCGCGCAGTGACGGCCACGTCCTGACCCCAAGCCCCTCAACGAGGTCTGACTACCGTCTAAGTAAGGCATCGATAACTAGGAATTATCCAAACTCTTGATGCAGGACTCGCGATTCCACCGCGTCGTCGACGCCATGCTGAAGCCGATGTCGTTTCAGGAGATTCGACATGCCTTCCCGATGATCGGCTTCGCGTTCATTCCGGTGACTCTGGTCTTTGGGATCTATCAGCTCGGCGTGACGGGGAAAGCCATCGACCTAATGTGCGTGACCACTCGTTCCCCGATCGCCGCACACGATCTGGCGCCGCTATTCAACTACTACATCGCCTGGGCGGCACACATGTTGGTTTCGATCGGCGTCGTACTCCTCGGAGCACGCAGCGCGTATCGGGACACATCCGTCGTGAAGACAGGCGTATTGAAGCGCTTCGCAATCATGGCCGCGCTGATGACGATGTTCGTCGTGATTCTCGCCGACGCCATGCACACGAAGCTAGCGGTGTTGTCGCATGAGAGAATATTCGGTGTGCTGTCGCGCGAGCCTTCGCTGTCGCCATTCTTTCCCCACGAAGCACACTTCTACGGTTACACGATCCCGGTTCCAACCTTCTTCTCGCTACTCCCGATCGTCTCGATAGCAGCAGCGTTTTGGGCGACGGCCACGATCGTCTTATGCGCGAGCAAATCCCTGGCCGAACTTGGTCGCCGTACTTCTCCACTTAGATCTCCTTCGGATCGCAGTCGTCAAGCCGATGATGCCGAGGTAAACGCGCGCATCGCTGCGTTCTCTGGCACGTTGGAGGTACTGCGTTCACACGCCCTCGCATTGAGCCTCGTGCTCGTCACCAGTACGTTGGCAACCGTCGCTTACCTTAGGGCACCTGTCGGATTCCTCGCCGCCGCCGACCGCCGCAGTTTCAAAGCCGTCTCGGACGCTATCGGGCTCGTATGGGGAGTTACGTTTTCTCTAACGCTTCTAGCATTGTGTATCTACCCGTTCATTCAACTTCGCGAACGCTTCAGCGCTTTTGGCGAAGAGGCGCGGGGTTCGCGCAGCGAAATCCTGGGGCAATGGCTGAAGGAGAATCGGGTTTTAATGCAGGTTCCGGCCAACTTACAGCTGGTTCTGTCCGTGTTATTGCCTGCCACAGTTGCCGTCGTGACGAACTTGGTTTCAACGTAGACTCTGTACGATTTCGAAGGCACTCACCTTCAGGCCGGAACCGGCCGCCCATCCAATCGCGACGTCGTTGGCATTCAGTACCCGCTGCTGTCGCGCCCGAGAGATAGAACTAGGTAACGACGACGTCGCGAGATTGCCCATCTCGCTGAAGGTGGAGAACACTTGCAGGTCCGAGCTTACGCGTTTCACAACCTGGTCGATATACGAACCGATGACCGAATGAGGAAAGACGACATGCTCCGCCCCGATCTGATCGACGAGTTTGCGTAGTACGTTGATGGAGGGTCGGTAAATCCGTCTTCCCAAATCGTTGCCATACGCGCGAAATCCACGGCTATCGGATGGACCGAATCGAGAGCTCGGACCAGAGTAATCGGACGGCGGTCCCAGGTTAACGGTGCAAAGATCGGCGAATTCGTTGTGAGATTCGTGAGTGTATCGCCACTCGGGGCCGTCACCTATCAGGACGCTTGCCGATGCGGCTTCGCCCAACGTGAGCGCCGGGAACTTCCAGTCCAGTTCGGCGTCGGACGCGATGCTGAAGCACTCTGGAATCACCGAGCCTTTGGGACGCATCGGAAACTCGGCACTAGCGATCAGCGCCACCGCTCCAGGTGCTGACGCAAAGAACGCCTGCACAATTTCGATTGCTGTTGACCACCCAAGGCACGCGTCGACGACATCGAAAGTCCTTGCACCGTTCATTCCAAGTTCTTTGGCGATGAAGCACGCATTTGCGGGCTCTGCGAAGCCTCGGTCCACGCCGACATAGATGACGAAATCGACTTCGTTTCGAGCGACATTCGACTGTTTCAATGCTATGTCGCAGGCACGTTGCAGCAATGCAAAGGGACGCTCTTTGGATGAACGCCAATAGCGGCTGTCGATGCCGATCCGTCGCAGCTTTGCGTCGATCGATGAGAGCAAGGAACCGACCTTGCCGACGTAAATACCGCGGCTGTAATACTCGACCAGTTCGAGAATCTCGTCGTTGACGATCCTTTGCCCTGGGAGCACACAGGCGACTCCCGAAAGGTACATAATTCCTAGTTATCGGTCGAAAGCTAACACACCCTCTGTCCTAGGAGTGACGCAGGCGCATGTTTCCCTACCCCCCCGAGCAGGCGAAGCGTTAAACTCGCACAGATGATGTGCCAGCTCGCGGTCGCCGGCATGGGTTTCGGAGGGCCGCCAGCTTAGGGTTCATGCGCCTCATCTCCTTGGTTTTCCTCGCGGTCTGGGCGCTGGCGCTTCTTCGCATGACTGCGAATCTGCTGTTCGTGCGTCGGTTGAGAGGACCGGGGAGGCAAGGCGGAGGCCGGGGGCCGTTCGTCTCGATCATCATCCCGGCACGCAACGAGGCGCGCGCGATCGAGCGCGCGCTACGTGCGTTCCTCGCGCAGGACTACGACCCATTCGAGGTCATCGTCATCGATGACTGTTCGACCGACGGTACCGGCGACATCGCGCGCGCGATCGCCGATCCGCGCCTCATCGTGATCACCGGCGAAGAGCCGCCGCCGGGATGGCTCGGGAAACCGTGGGCGATGGAACAGGGAAACCACGTTGCGCGCGGCGAGCTGCTGCTCTTCGTCGACGCCGACATTGACTATGAACCCGACGCGTTGCGCACCGCTGTCGCGCACATCGAGCGTGAGCCCGAGATCGCGCTGCTCGCGCTATTGCCGTACTTCGAAATGCGCGGCTTCTGGGAAAACATTGCCATGCCGGGGCTGCCGATGCTCGGCTTCACACTTCTGCCGGCATCGCTCTCGAACCGCAGCCGCGTCGTCGCGCTGGCGATCGGCATCGGCACAGGCAATCTCGTGCGACGTGAGGCATATGAGCGCGCTGGCCGTCACGAGGCGCTCAAGAACGCGATCATCGACGATGTCGGCCTGGCGCGGCTGCTGCGCCGCAACGGCGAAGTCACCGAAGCCGTGCGCGCGGAGGAGTTCGTCTCCGTCCGCATGTATTACGGCGGCGGCGAGATTCTGCGCGGCTTCACCAAGAACGCCTTCGCCGCCTTGAACCGCAGCTACGTCCTGGCCGTACCGTTCCTTCTGCTCATCATCGGGAGTGGCCTGTTTCCGTACTGCGTCGCGCTGACCGGCGATCCGTTCGCGATCGCCACGGTCGTGCTGATCAGCGTCGTCCGCGTCATTCTTTTCGGGAATCTCGGCTATCGCCTCGACTACGCGCTGTTCGGCCAGCCGCTCATGGCCGCGCTCGGGTTTGTCATTTTCCTTCGCTCGATATTGAAGACCGGAATCCGCCGCGAGGTGGAGTGGCGCGGCCGCACGTACGACGCTAGAGAAACGAGCTGCTTCGGCGCGGACGGATAGCAGTTCGTGCGATGACCGCTTGAGTATGACTGACATGCACCACGAGCGGCGATCAGCAGATGAGCCTTGATCGCCATAGCAAATAATCGTCGCGCGAGTAGCCGCGAACGCGATCACTCCTAGCTACAAGCCACCTCACGTGCCTGCCTTACCGATTTCCCTACTGCCGAGCCGACGAAGCGTTAAACTCGTATGGATGATGTGGCAGCTCGCGGTCGTGAGCATCGGTTTCGGAAGGCAGCCTGCGTAGGGGGACCATGCGCCCCATCTCCGCATTTTTCCTCGCGGTTTGGACGGTCGCGCTTTTTCGCGTGATTGCGAATCTGCTGCTCGTACGTAGGTTGAGGGGACAGAAAAGGGAGTGCGGAGGCCGGAGCCCGTTCGTCTCGATCATCATCCCGGCGCTCGATGAGGCGCGTGCGATTGAGGGCACGCTGCGCGCGTTTCTCGCGCAGGATTACGAGCCATTCCAAGTCATCGTAGTCGATGGTGGCTCGACTGACGGTACGGCCGATATCGCGCGCGCGATCGCCGACCCGCGCCTCGTCGTGATCGACAGCGAAGAACTGCCGCCGGGATGGAACGGAAAATCGTGGGCGCTCGATCAGGGGAGCCGCATTGCGCGCGGCGAACTCCTCCTCTTCGCCGACGCCGACGCTCGCTATGAGCCAGGCGCGTTGCGCGCTGCGGCCGCGCACCTCGAGCACGAGCGGAGCGTCGCCCTCCTCGCGCTGTTGCCGTACTTCGAGATGCGCGGCTTCTGGGAAAACATCGTGATGCCGGGGTTGCCGATGCTATGTCTCACACTTTTCCCGACGTTGCTTTCGAACCGCAGCCGCGTCGTCGTGTTCGCGCTCGCCTTCGGCGCCGGCATTCTCGTGCGGCGTGAGGCATACGAACGCGCAGGTCGTCACGAGGCTATGAAGAACGCGATCATCGACGACGTTGGCCTCGCGCGGCTGATGCGCCGCAACGGCGAACTCACCGAAGCCGTGCGCGCAGACGAGTTTCTCTCCATACGCATGTATTACGGAGGCGGCGAGATCCTGCGCGGCTTCACCAAGACTGCCTTCGCCGCCCTCAACCGCAGCTACATGCTGGCCGTGCCATTCCTTCTACTCATCATCGGGAGCAGCATATTTCCGTATTGCGCCGCGCTGACCGGCGATCCGTTCGCGATCGCCACAGTCGTGCTGATCAGCGTCGTGCGCGTCATCCTCTTTGCTAATCTCGGGTATCGCCTCGACTACGCGCTCTTCGGCCAGCCGCTGATGGCCGCGTGCGGGTTTGTCATCTTCGTTCGCTCGATATGGAAGACCGGCATCCGCCGCAAGGTGGAGTGCCGCGGCTACACGCACGACGCCAGAGAGACGACCTGCTTCGGCCCCGAGCGGTAGCACGGGTGCGAAAGAACTCTCAAAATTTGATCGCACGCTGGGGGTAGTCTTACTACTTTGCTTGGGTGATTGCGCCGATCGCGATTGTGTCGACGAAGATGTGAATGATCACGAGTAGCCAGCCGGAGCAGGTTTCGAAAGTCGACAATACTGGCGATAACTCGTCCGGGATTTCGTCGCGATGACTCGCTTTGTAGTTACGGATTGCCAAACTAGCGCACTTCCAGTCCCTATAGGCTAGTAGCAAAAGCAATCCGTTACCCAAGGCGAACAACGAAAATCCGACCACAACTGGTGTGTGCGGTATCGTTTTACCGACTGTCCACATGAATCCGGAGACAGCTACTGTTACGACTTGGAGGAACGTGTAAAGCTTCATAATCAATTCGAGCTGGGTGTTGTAAACGGAGAAGGCGTCGCGCAAGGTGATCGATGGTTCTGGCAAGATTTGCCTCCTTTCAGAGCCTGACATCGTAACGTGAGAACCTCGTGGAAGCGAAACGACGGCTGAACCAGACCCGTATCCGAGGTATCCTCGAAGCGGCTGTGGAGAAAGAGACATGAGTCTTGGAGAACTGCGTGAGGCAGCAATCATCGCCACCATCATCGATCGAGTGGGAATGGCGAACCGGTTCTGCGGCGAAACGTTACTCCAGAAGTCGGCGTTCTTCCTGAAGGACCTGTTCGGCATTCCGCTTGCGCCAGTTCCGCTCTGCCATTACGGCCCGTTCTCCTTCGATCTGCGCGATCAATGGAAGAGGATGACGTCGTTCCCATCCGGCCGCACGAATTCGACGCTACTTACGGCAATTATATACTTGACAGACCGTGAGAGAGCGCCTATATTGTAGGACATGGAAGGCATAACCACTCTTCAGCAGGCCATCGTCCACTTCAGCGATTTCGAGAACTGCCGCGCCCTCATGATGAAGCTGCGCTGGCCAGATGGCAAGGTCGCTTGCCCGCGCTGCGGCTCGGAAAAAGTCTCGTACCTCGCGAAGGCGCGCGTGTGGAAGTGCTACTCGGATCATAAGACTCCGAAGTTCTCCCTGAAGACTGGCACTATCTTCGAAGATTCGCCGCTCGGGTTGGATAAGTGGCTTTCCGCGCTGTGGCTCCTCGTGAACTGCAAGAACGGTATCAGCTCCTGCGAGATCGCCCGTGATTTGGGTGTGACTCAAAAAACCGCGTGGTTCATGGCACACCGGCTGCGCCGTGCAATGCAGAGCGGAGGTGGACCCCTGAGCGGCGAGGTTGAAGTAGACGAAACCTTTATCGGTGGAAAGGCCCGCAACATGCACTCCGCGAAGCGGCGCGAGAAGATCACCGGCACTGGCGGCAAAGACAAGGAGATCGTGTTCGGCATGGTTGAGCGCGGGGGCAAGGTCCGCGCGTCTCACGTGAGCACTCGCGGGAAGAAAGAACTTCAGGCCGAGATCCGCGAGAACATCGAAGCGGGCGCGGCGATCTTCAGCGACGAATTGAAGTCCTACGACGGACTTGACGCGGACTATCAGCACGCCGTCATCAATCACGCGGTTGAGTACGTGAATGGAAACGTTCATACGAACACGATGGAGAACTTCTGGAGTCTCTTGAAGCGCGGCCTGCACGGCACCTACATTTCCGTGGAGCCGTTCCATTTGTTCAGGTACATCGACGAACAAGCGTTCCGTTACAACAACCGGAAGGACATGAACGACGCCGACCGCTTCACCTTGGCCCTCAGTCAGGTAGCCGGGAAGCTGCTGACGTATGCAGGGCTCACCGGGAAGACGATGGAGATGGCTGATGGGCCGCAGCCACCGCCCGCGGAACCGCGCTGGGAGCCGTTCTAAGCGGCAGCGGCGGGGCCAGGGGAAGGTCAAGCCTTCCGGGCGAGAGCGCCGCTAACTCTTTCGGGTTGGCGGTCGCTTACCCTTCTGCGCTGGCTGCTTTTTGAAGGGGCTCGGCACCGTGCTTTTCGGCACGGACAGGACCGTCCTGAGCGCCTTCTCGAATCGCTCGGCGGCCTGTGGGCCTTCAACCATCTCTGGGTGAGGCTTCATCACGCCCATCCTACCATACAGAGGAAATGGGCTGCTCGCCGGGGCTAGGTGAATGGATGCCGACTTCTGCCATGATCCGGGAACCTTGAGGTGGTCAGCGAGGAACATCACCTCTTGCCCCTTGTAGCGCCCCTGTGCGCTGTAGTTGAGACCGTAGACCATGCGACGGTGTGAACCGTAGAGGTTGTGACGCACCGCCGCGTAATCGTAAGTAACTACCCATCGTTGCTTTAGTCGAGAAATTCGTTCCGCGAGTTTCCGATGCCCCGCAAGGTCGTAATTGTTCAGGTACAGATTGGCGCCGTTCTCGATGTAAGGAGGATCAAAAAAACCGAACGCATCTTTCCCGAGCTTAGAAAATACCCGGTCGGTGAAGTCGAGTGCGTCCATTTGATACAGCCTGATGCGAGTCCTATATCTCCCGATCCGCCTGATGCGCTGCACTATTTCTGACTTATTGAATCGCGCATCGAGAGCCCATTTACCGCTTTGGCTCTTCCCTCCGATCACGCCGCCGCTGAGGATGCCGGAGCGATTCGTGCGATTCAAAAAGAATGTCGCAAAACCGAGATCGCCGAGTTCCGCCGTCTCTCGTCCTTCATAGACTTCGCGCTGCCGGTGCCACTCGCGCATCGTGACGCCGACGCGCTCGATTCGCCGGCACAGTTCCGCCGTGTCGTTGAGCACCGCGTGCCAGAAGGCGTAGACCGGTCTGCTCAGATCGTTGATGTGAACGACGGATGCATACTCTTCCAGCAACAGTGAAAGCGCGACGGCCGAGCCGCCAGCGTACGGCTCCGCGTATTCTATGTCCTTCAGGTCGTTCTCCTCCAGCAACCGCGTCACCACGTGGGCTAACCGACGCTTGCCGCCGGGGTATCTCAGGGGCGTGTAGAAAGGCATAGCAGTGACATCGTACGGAACTCTGCGGCGTTTGGCCAGCGTTTTCTTTCAGGGCGCCCAGAGAGCCGATACGAACGGCTGGAAGCTGTCCCAATGCGCCCGCAAGTCATCTGGTGCCGGGAAGACGAAAGGGTTGTGCACGTACTGATTCAGCATCACCACCGACGCCGCCAAGAATGTGTCCTTTTCGCATGCCACGAGAACGGGGTGGGCCTGTTTCTTGGTGAGCTTCTTCCGCGTCACGAGATCGGTAACGGCGGCTTCCGTCTTGACGCGCAATGCGGAACCCTCGGAGACGGCAGGGAGGTTTTTCGCGTTATACGTATCTACACTCAACTCCAGAAACACCCGGAAGAGAACACTGATGGCGTTGGCGTGATTCTCTAAACTTAACCTCCGTGACAACTCGGTCTCCATGTCCCGAAGGCGACCCGCCGGTATGCCGAGCACACATTCGCGGGGAATTAAGCGGTCTCGTTTCTTCGGCGTTCGTGCGGCTCCTGCGGCGGCCTTGGGCTTAACCCCGGTACCGGCGTTCGAGGCGGCGACACCATAGCCGCTCTTCAGTGTTGGGGTGACGACAATATTCCCAGGGATGCTCGCGGCGTACTTCTCGCGCAGTTCTTTGTTGTAAACACTGCCTACGTTTGTGTTCTTAGTCACCAAGTCATTGACGACATACATCAGAGCCTTTGCGATCAATGACTCCTGCGCGAGCAGGTAGATGATCTTCTTGTGCAACTCGACGCCGAGTTTGTTCCGTACGCTCGGCGCTCCAATCAGCCGTTCAAGTGTGGTCACCGGAACCTTGCGGCGAAGCTCTTCGCTGAGGTCGCCGTGACGTTGCAAGAAATCCAGCAGTTGTGTATGGGGTTTCGACACGCCGGAACGGGAGCGGAACCGGTCGGCTTCATCGGAACTCCATCGCGAGATTCCGGCGCCAAGTGCCTCGCCACCGTGACGCAGCTCGATCCAATGACGCGCTTCCTCGCGATCCGCTACGAGTACACAGAGCAGCGTATCGATCGGGTTCGCCTGATAGTCCTTGCTCAGCTTGCGAATCTGCCGGAGTACGCCGGGTTCAACAGCTCCGGCGACAGAGTCGGGATTCTCCAGCGCCTTCAACGCCGCGAGGCGCCGGTTACCCTCCAGCACTATGTATTTCCCGGCAACTCCCGGTAGCGGCATGACGATAGGCAAGGTCGAAGGATCGATCCCATACTGAACGATGTCCGCAGCGAGCACCTTTAGCTTTGGGCCGAGATGTCTAGCCAGCGCGTGCAGGGCCTTCACTTGTCCGGCGTTGGGCGAAGATATTCGCGGGTTCAGCTCGTCAATACGGAAGTCTGCCGGGGCGACCGGTATTATCTCGGGCATGCTGACTCCTCTCCTGTTGGGGGTGGATGTCAGGCATCATACACCGAGCGAACCGCGCGGAGTTCCGTTACTATTCGCCCGGAAAGAGGTACGCCGCCCGGTAACCCGGAACCTTCGTTTCGATTCGCCCGGAGAGCGACCCCGCGAAGTCGATCAGTTCGCCGTGCAGGACGGCGTCAAGCGTCGTACGGTCCGCTGCGGCGATCGTTTCCAACGTCCGTACGATGTACTCAGGCAACCGCACGGTCACCGTCCGAAGGGCCAGTAGAGGCGGTAGGACGGTCATGGCGTCGTCTCCGAGCGCGTCGTGTATCTCCGCAAGCGTCCACGTCGCCATCGCGATGTAGATGGCGTGCCGCCACGCAAAGCGCCATCTGCCGCGCACCTTCTCCGCGTCACGACCCCAGCGCACGACCTCGCGCCTCAGCCAGCGCACGGATGTGCCGGTGAGGTGTGCGACCTCGCGCAAGGCGTACGACTCGGCAGGCTGGAGAAAAAGAGTCTGAATGCGTTGTTTCCTCTCTGCGGGCGTTACCATACTTATCGGCATGACTACGCATAGTATGTAGCGGCAGATCGCCGCGCAAGCCCAAATGTACGGGAAAAGATGCGCCGCGATCAGATTCTCACCAAGTTTGGAAAGACTCTCCGCGCCCTGCGGACGGCTCGCGGGATGTCGCAGTGGGCTGTCGGCGACGCTGCCGGACTCGATCACAACTACATCGGCATGATCGAGCGCGGGGAGCGGAATCCGGCAGTCGTCAACGTCGTCAAAATCGCGAAGGCGCTTGGAGTGCCGCCGGGAGAGCTGTTCCGAGACTTCAAGTGACGGGAGACGACAAATACTTCACTGGACAGTCCGGGCAGAGGAACCGCACTCCGTCGTTGATCGGATCAGCCATCGGCGCATCGGCAACCATCTGCCACCGAGACTCGGCGAGTAGTTCACGGAGTTCATCATCCGAACCTCCGGCGAGTCGAAGAACTCTGCGGCAGCCGAGGCAGGTTGCCGTGAAGGTGCTGGCGGGTGCGGAGTCGTCATCTAGCATGGTCCGCTAAGTATATAATTGCCCTACTTACGTCGTCGGTGACGCTACTCGATGCTGCAGCGCCAGTTCCCGAAGACGCTAGCGCAGTACGCAAGGCAGATCGACTTCGTAATCCGCGAGCTCTCGCCGCATGGCGTCAAAGACCTAGAAGCGTTGGCGACAGCGCTCTACGTCACCAAGACGCACGGCGACGCGAACGTCGATGTTCGCGCGAAGGAACTGAACACGATCAAGCCCCACGTGGAAATGGATCGTGCGCGCGCGAACGTAGCGAAGGTCGACGAGTGGATGGCGATGGCAAGCGGAATGGCGGCGTAGGTAGTATCTGACTCACAACTTCCATCCGCAGATGACCAGATAAAGCAGATCAGGATGCCCTATCTGCGTCCCATCTGCGTCATCTGCGGATGAAGCTTTTGCCGCGTTGCACGTCGCCATCTGCAGATGAGTCCCCCCACCTTGACCCTCGCCCCGGGCAAGGCAGACAATACGAACTCATCCATAGACGCGTCCCAATCGGCAGATGGAGGGGAACCATGAAGAGTCTCGTGATGCGAACTGTGTTGTGCGCGTTGACGTTGATCGTCGCAGGCCCCGGGTCACTGCTCGTTGCGCAGGAGACGAAGGACACCAAGCCCGCGGAGAAGAAGGCGACGGACGATCAGAACAAACCGAAGGTGACCGAGGAGATGGTGGTCACGGCACGGAAGAAAGAGGAGACTGTGCAGGACGCTCCCATCTCCGTGACGGCGCCGTCGGAATCACAGCTTCGCGATCGCGGCGCCGAGGACATCGAGGATGTGGCCGCGAACGTGCCCTCCTTCACGGTTCAGAATCTGGGACCCGGTCAGAGCCAGGTGGCCATGCGAGGAGTATCCTCCGGCCAGATCGTGCGCGACCAGCCCGGCGTCAAGGAGCAGGTCGGCGTCTACCTCGACGAATCGGTCATCTCGCTCTCCCTCTTCACGCCTGACGTCGACCTCTTCGACCTGTCGCGTGTCGAGGTTCTGCGCGGACCGCAGGGCACGCTGTTCGGCTCCGGCTCGGAGTCCGGCACGGTGCGGTACATCACCAACCAGCCCAAGCTCGGCGTATCGGAAACGGTCGGCGAGTTCGGCGGGTCCACCATCGATGGCGGCGGCCTCGGA
>DATLWH010000856.1:0-7446 GCA_035576505.1 Thermoanaerobaculia bacterium
GGAGCGGATGGAGACGATGGGGTGATAGACGAGGCGGAACTCTTCCCGCTCCACGGCCCGGCGCAGGTCCATCTCGATGAGCATCCGCTCCACCGCCTGGACGTGCATGCGCCGGTCGAAGATCTCGTAACGTCCTTTGCCGCGCTCCTTGGCGCGGTACATGGCGGTGTCGGCGTCGCGCAGCACGGCGTCGGCGGATCGGTAGCCTGTCGCGCTGACGGCGATACCGATGCTGGCCGAGGTGAAGACCTCTTCGTCCGAGACCGTGAACGGGCGGGACAGATCGGCGGAGATCCGTTCGGCGATGCCGGTCGCTTCGCTGGCGTCGGAGATGTTCTCGATCAGGATGGTGAACTCGTCGCCGCCGATACGCGCCACGAGATCGGAGGGGCGGACGCAGCCCAGCAGGCGGTCCGCGGCCGCGCGGAGAAGCTCATCTCCGGCAATGTGGCCGAGTGAGTCGTTGACGAGCTTGAAGCGGTCGAGATCGAGAAAGAGCACAGCGAAGTCGTAGACGTGTTCCCGGGCATTCATGGCGATGGCGTGCTCGAGGCGGTTCATGAAGAGGGAGCGGTTGGGCAGACCGGTGACGGCATCGTGCATGGCGTCATGGGTCATCCGGCGTTCGGAATGCTGGCGCTCGGTGATCTCGCGCTGCAGCTCGTCGTTGATCCTCTGCAACTCTTCGCCGCGCTCCGCGTGTGCGGCGATGTCGGCATGTGCGCGCTCCAGGGCGGTCTTGGCCTGCTGGCGCTGCAGCTCAGCCGAGGTGCGGCCGGCCACGATGAGCAGCGTCGAGCGGATCAATGCCGCATCCGCCATCGGCCGCCGGCTCATTACGCCGATCCACCCGAAGGCGGCCCCGTCGGCGTCGATCAGGGCGATGGCCGCGTAGCTCTCGATCGACTGCTCCGCCAGGCCGAGATCGAGCGGATAGCGCCGCGCCGCGCCGTTCGGGATCCAGCAGAAGTGCGACTGGACCACTTCCCCGCAGGGAGTGCCTTCGAGGACATATTCAATGTTGGCCACGTGCGCGTTGTCGACGAAACGTGCCACGGTCCGCGCGCGCAACGGATCTTCGCCGGCCAGCTCCGCGGCGAAGGCGAATTCGGCGTCGAGCGTTCGGGCCAGCTCGCTGACGAGCTTGCGGAAGAACTCCGGGCCCGGTGTGCAGAGCGAGAGTCCTTCGAGCAATTCGCTGATCGGCTCGCGTAAGCCGACCGGTTGTTCGGTCTTCGTAGTCCTGGAGGCGTGGTCATTCATTGGCATTCGGTGTCCTCACAACGCTCCTTAGATGCCGTTTCATGTAACCGGTTACACCGCATACGGAAACTCGGCGTGGAGTTCACACACTGTTCACGGAAAACTGACAAGGGTACGCTGTTGACTGCCCCTCAGGCTGAGCGACACGAGCGATGTGCGGTAACCCATTTATTTTAGCGGATCAAAGGCAACAGGTCACGGCCGAGGATCCAGCTCCGTGAAGAGGGAACCGCAGGCCAGGTCACGGTGGTGGCTTCGGCTGCGTTCGCATGGCAACAGTTTTGAACATAGACTCTGACCGATGCTCGCCGAGCTTCTGCTCAAGTGGCCGCTCATTCGCCAGTTGAAAACCGGCGCCGACGGAACCGGCGTGGAAGCGATGTCGGAGGCGACGCGCGCGTTGCGTCCGAGGAACGAGGGGGCGGACGTGGCCCGCTCGATCTGTCCCTACTGCGGCGTGGGATGTGGTCAACTTGTTTACCATCAGGAGGGAAAGGTCGTCTCTATCGAGGGTGATCCCTCCTCGCCGATCTCGCGCGGCCATCTCTGTCCCAAGGGCGCGGCGTCGTATCAGCTCGTCACGCACGATGGGCGTACCACGAAGGTGAAGTACCGCGCGCCGCGCGCGAAGGTCTGGACCGAGATTCCACTCGATCGAGCCATGCGCATGGTGGCCAGGCGGATGTGGGAGACGCGTGAGCGCACCTTCACCGAGCGGCGCGACGGCAAACCGGTCATGCAATGCACCGGTATGGCCCACCTCGGCGGGGCTACCCTCGACAACGAAGAGAACTACCTCATCAAGAAACTCTTCACAGGAGGTCTGGGCATGGTTTGCGTCAGCAACCAGGCCCGGATATGACACAGCTCCACGGTCCCCGGTCTGGGGACCTCGCTGGGACGTGGCGGCGCGACGACCGCGCAGCAGGATCTGGCCAGCTCTGACGCCATTCTCATCATGGGATCGTCGATGGCGGAGAACCATCCCGTCGGCTTCCAGTGGGTGATCGAGGCGCGCGAAAAGAACGGCGCGAAGATCATCCACGTCGATCCGCGCTTTACCCGCACGTCGGCGATGTCGGACTACTGGCTACCGCTTCGCGCCGGGAGCGACATCGTCTTTCTCGGCGCGCTCATCAACTACACGCTCAGTAACGATCGTTACTTTCGGGAGTACGTCATCCCGTACACGAACGCCGCAACGATCCTGCGCGAGGACTTTCAGGACACCGAGGACCTCGGAGGATTGTTCAGCGGATGGGATCCGGAGAAAAAACAGTACGACTCGAAGACGTGGCTCTACGAAGGGGCGGAGTCGAAGTCCGGCGGCGCCCAACCGGGAATGGAAGAGGAGAGGGGAGGGCATGGGAAAGATCGGGGAGGGGAAGCGCAGGAACTGCACGAACCGCATCTGGATCGGACGCTCCAGCATCCGTGTTGCGTCTTCCAGGTGCTGAAGCGGCACTTCGCGCGCTACACGCCGGAGCTGGTCGAGCAGGCCTGCGGCATTCCGAAGGAGCGCTTCCTCGAAGTGGCTGATGTTTTCACCAGCGCCTCGGGGCGTGAGAAGACCGGCGCGATCTGCTATGCCGTCGGCTGGACGCAACGCTCGTCGGGCGTGCAGATCATCCGCGCCGCCGCCATCCTGCAACTTCTTCTCGGCAATATCGGACGCCCCGGCGGCGGCATCATGGCTCTGCGCGGCCATGCCTCGATCCAGGGGTCGACCGACATTCCGACGCTCTACGACATCCTGCCCGGCTACCTTCCGATGCCGATGCACAACGGTGAGGACGACGCGTCTCTCACCGCATGGATCAAACTGCACAAGTCGCCCAAAGGGTGGTGGTTCAATATCGACAAGTACATCGTGTCGCTGCTGAAGGCCTACTACGGCGACGCGGCGACGAACGTGAACGACTTCGGCTTCGACTGGCTGCCGCGCCTGACCGGCGACCATTCCCATTTCGGCTACTGGCTCGACATGGCCGATGGCAAGCTGGAAGGGCTCCTCGTCATGGGACAGAACCCAGCCGTCGGTGCGCCCAACGCACGGCTGGAGCGGAAGGCGCTGTCGAAGCTGAAGTGGCTCGTCGTTCGCGACCTCACCGAGATCGAGACGGCGACCTTCTGGCTCGATTCACCGGAGATCGCCAGCGGCGAGCTACGCACCGAAGACATCGAGACGGAGGTCTTCCTCTTTCCGGCCGCGTCGCACGTGGAGAAGGCGGGCACGTTCACCAACACGCAGCGCCTCCTGCAGTGGCGCGAGCAGGCGATTGAACCGCCGGGGGAGGCGCGCAGCGAGCTGCACTTCCTCTATCACCTCGGGCGCCTCCTCAAGGAAAAGGCCACCGATTCCCCGCGCGATGCCGGTCTCCGCGCGCTGACGTGGGACTACCCCTGTCACGGCGCGATCGAGGAGCCGGACCCGGAGGCGGTTCTGCGCGAGATTCACGGGTGGAAGGAGGCGCGGAAGGATGAAGGCGGAACGATGAAGGATGACGGCGACATCCGGTCTCATCCTTCATCCTTCATCTTTCATCCTTCCGACCGCGCTCCCATCAAGGATTTCAGCGAACTGAAGGCCGACGGCACCACCGCCTGCGGCTGCTGGATTTACTCCGGTGTCTACGATGGCGAGAACAAAGCGAACGGCCGCGCGGCCCGCGGGCGATACGGTCACGGCTGGGGTTACGCCTGGCCGCTCGATCGGCGCATCCTCTACAACCGCGCGTCCGCGGCGCCCGACGGAACGCCTTGGAGCGATCGGAAAAAGCTGGTCTGGTGGGATGCGTCGATTGGGGAGTGGGCGGGCGATGACGTTCCGGACTTCACGAAGGCAAAGCGTCCCGACGCGAAGGGTGACGCAGGCAAAGGCGGCGACGAAGCGCTTCCCGGTGACGCGCCGTTCATCATGCATCCGGACGGTGTGGGCTGGCTCTACGTCCCGTCGGGGTTGAAAGACGGTCCGCTGCCGGCGCATTACGAGCCGCTCGAGTCCAACCTTGCCAACGCCCTCTATCCCCATCAGCTCACGAACCCTGCCGCCGACAGGAAGGAGCGCGCCGACAACGCCTACGCCTCGTCGCCGGACGAGCGCTTCCCGTACGTCCTGACCACCTACCGGCTCACGGAGCACCACACCTCCGGTGCGATGTCGCGCACGCTGGCGCACCTGGCCGAACTGCAGCCGGAGCTATTCGCCGAGATCTCGCCGGAACTGGCCGCGGAGATTGGCGCGGTCAACGGCGATTGCGTCATCGTCGCCACCGCCCGAGGGGAGATCGAAGCGCGCGCCCTCGTTACCGCCCGTATGCCCTCACTCGACGTCCAGGGGCGGCGCATCCATCAGGTAGGTCTTCCGTATCACTGGGGCGGCCGCGGCCTCGTGAGGGGCGACGTCGTCAACGACCTGGTGGCCATTTCCGAGGAGCCGAACGTACGGATCATGGAATCGAAAGCGCTGACGTGCAGCGTGCGCAAGAGCGAGCCGGCCGAGTTTGGGTTCAGCCGTTGATGTCCCCTGCCGCGGTTTGCTAGTCATTCTCCTTCTGTTGCTCACTCTCTCGTGGTTAAGGATATGCTGTTACAGCATGAGACATGCTTCAGCCGCCATCGTCATCGTCCTTCTCGCCGGACTCTCATCGGCAAGCGCCGCGTCAGAGATTCAGATCTCGGATACCACGCTCAATCCGACACCGCCCTACCGGCTGAGAACCACCGCCGTTTCCAACGGGAACGGCTACCTGATCGCCTGGGAGGAATCGCTCGTAGCGGATCCTGACTCGACGACGATCTACATCCGGGCCGTCGGCGCCGACGGGGTTCCGACCGGCACGATGGCGACGGCTCTTGGAACGGGGCTTGAGCCTCGCATCGCATGGAACGGTCACGAGTATCTCGTCGTGTGGGGTGTCACCAGTCCGACTGGCGGTCCGCTCCCGACGCCGGCGGTCGTCGGCGTGCGGGTCCGTGAAGACGGATCACCGATCGATTTGCAACCGGTCACTCTTGTGTCCGAGGTGAATCCGTTCTCGCTTGGGACAACCGTGGTCTGGAGCGGAAGTCAGTATCTCGTCACCTGGGACCGAGGGATGGCACTCGTCGATACCGATCTGCACGCGAAGCTCGTGCTGCTTCCGTCGACCGGCGGCAACCCTACCTACTCAGCCACCTCCGATGGCTCCTTCGTCGTCCTCACGATTGCCTATTCCAGCGTCAGCGGGTCCTTCAAGGCGATGCTTTACATCGTGCCCATTTCCTCGACTGGTGAGGTGGGAACGCCGATTCTCCTGAATGGCTCACGAGCAAACGCGGTGGGAATCGATGGCGGCTATGCGCTGATCTGGGACGATAACGTCAATCTTCACTTTGCGCGGCTGCAAACCGACGGAAAGATGCTTTCGACATCGATCGTAGGGCCCGGAAGCGTTGGATTTCCTCGGCTCGCAACCAGGGACGGCCGGATCGTGGCCTCGTGGGAGTCGATGCCGGACGGCAACCACACCAGAGTGTGCACGGCCCGGCTCGACACGTTGAGTCAACCTACCTGCTCCGTGGTCACGGCCGGCATCCAGCACGACCCGGCCATCGCCATAGCCTCGACATCCGTCCTCGCGGTATGGAGCGAGCGGGAAAACGGTGTTGACTCTGTTCGCATGGCCGTGACCCCGTCATCCGATGTCCCGCGGGCAGATCTGGGCTCAGGCCGCAGCCTCTCCGACATTCAGCCTCCGGCATTGGTGGCCGAGGGCCATGGTGACGGCACGGTTGCCGCGGCGTGGAGTGAGTACAACAAGGGCACAGAACACCTGGAAGTGCATCTCGGCGGCACGACCAGCAAGGCCACGAAACTGCCCGAGCGCGTCGTCTTCGCGACCGCGCTCGATCAGACGTCGCCCGTCATTGCCGCGGGCGCCGGCCGGACAATGGTTCTGTGGACCGAAGGACAGAAAATCCGGATGACAGTCGTCGATGATGCGAGCAAAGCGGTCATCGCCACGCTGCCGTTGGCCACGGGCACCGCCCCTTCCGTTGCCTTCGACGGAGATGAGTGGCTCGTGGCGTGGCAGTCGAGCCTGGCCGGCGGCGTCGTTCAGTTTGCGGTCGTCAACAGCGACGGCAACATGGTCTCCTCGGGCGCCTTAGGGATAGCAGCGCCGACTTCGCTCAGCCAATCTGCGCCTGCCGTCGCCTGGAGCGGAAAGACGTTTCTGGTAACGTGGCGCGAATCCGCGGCACCGGGTCAGCCACCGGTTGACCGGATTCAAGTCTCCACGGTCAATGCGGCTGGAGTGTCGTCACTACCGATGACGCTCGATTTCTCCACCGCCTCTCTGAGCAACCCTTCCATCGCAGGCAACGCTGACCGCATACTCGTGGCATGGGGCAGGCCGGTCAATACGCTCCGTCAGGCGCTGTTCGACTCCGGCGGCAAGCAGCTCGGCAATTTCATCGACTTCGCATGGCCTTACGCCTTTACGCGCACACGGACGCATGCGATGGCCGGCGGCTTTGCGTCGCTGGCCGGCAGCCGTATGGCGCTGACCTCTTCCGACGGCCGCGCTCTCGCCACGATGAATGTTCCGCCCGTTGCCGCCACCGGCGATTTCGCGGTCGATCCCGCAAACCGTTTCGCGTTTGTCTATTCACATGCGGTGGCAGGCGCGGGTATCGCCACCTTCGCGGAGATTCTTGGATTGCCGCGCAGACGCCCGCAGAACCACTGACGAAGCGGGCACGCATTTCGAATGGGGTAAGCTCCTCTTTCATGGCCGTCACCGGCTTTCTGACTGACTCCACGCTTTGCATCGGGTGCAAAGCATGCGAAGTGGCCTGCAAGGAGTGGAACGACGTGCCGGACGACGGCTTCGTCTGGAGCGGGCTCTCCTACGACAACACGCTCACCCTCGGTCACTCCACCTACCGCCACGTCAAATTCGTCGAGCGCGAGCCGCGGGCCGGGTGCGGCGGCAACGCAAACGAGCAACTGACGTGGGAGTTCTCGTCCGACGTCTGCAAGCATTGCGAGAACGCCGGCTGCCTCGAGGCTTGCCCCACCGGCTCGATCGTCCGGACGGAATTCGGCGGTGTCTTCGTCCAGCCCGACATCTGCAACGGATGCGGATATTGTGTCGTGGCCTGCCCCTTCGGCGTCGTCGACCGGCGTCCGGACGACGG
>DATLWH010000857.1:0-7401 GCA_035576505.1 Thermoanaerobaculia bacterium
CGTCCCGCCGAAGAATCCGTCCGACACCGGCTTCCACGTCTGCGCGCCGTCGGTCGTCTTCCAGACCCCGCCGCCGGTCGAGCCGAAGTAGTAGACGTTCGGCTGATCGGCGATCCCGACCACCGCATCCGCCCGCCCGCCGCGATACGGACCCACCTCGCGCCACTGCATCCCCTTGAGGATGGAGGCGTCGGGCAGAGAAGGTGATGGCGACTTGGGAGGTGTTGCCCCGTAGGCAACGGTGACCAGGAAACCGGCAACGAACAGCAGACGCAGAACACGATTCATGCGCTCTCCCTTCAAGGGGCGCATGTTTACCACAAGGGTACGTTTCTACGAGAGAGTTTGTAACCGTCGTCGGAGGATCAGCAGACGCTGCTCAGATTGCCTTCTTCTCACGCCCTCGGAATGAAGTTAAACGCCTGCCCACCGCGCGCGTTTCCTCGAACGCTCAAATCGTGGCGTCGATCGTGGCGCTGCCGCGGATGGCACCGCGAAGACGACGCTCGTGATGGGACGCCGACACCGCCACCTGCAAGCGCTCTCCATCAGAGGTGCGCATGTTTACAACGAAAGAAATCGAGGCCGCAGAGATGATCTGTATGGCCGAGCGATTTTCAGAGGCCTTCTCGCTTCCCTACGATGTTCGCAGTCAGGGCTTTCGGGACGAAGCCTTCGGTCCAACTGGAAGGTACTTCACTGTAGGTCGACGAACTTGTGTGACATTCGCGAGTCCTGCGATCTTCACTTCTTCGACCCAACCAATCAGCCTCGAAAGGAACTCGACCTCATCAGGTATCTTTTCTGCCCAATTTGGCGAGAGTTCTCTTTCGTTTTCTACTTGCATGATTCCGCACCTCAACGTTGCGACGATAAACCGCGCTCCCATCAAGGCTTGTCCAGGCTTGAAACGTTCGCGAACGATCTTGGCTGTAATGACAAGTGCGCCCACCAATCCGACAAGGAGAAAGAGATTGCTTGCGTCCGCTGGGTGCGTCTTATTTTGAAACGCAGGTACGGCAGTCACGATGCCACCGAGAACGTATTCGCACACAGTTACAACGCGATCAGTCCGGCGAGACCGTTTTTCCTGACCTTCATAGTCAGCGAGCTCGTGTTTGACTTGGTCGAAACGGTCCTTGAACAAAGCAGCCGCCGCATCTCCCTTCGCCAACTGGGGCGAGTTCGTCATTGGCAGCTCCTTACCAAGGAGTGTCCAGAACGGCACCTATCCACACCCACAACGTTGATTAGCCATTCCGTTCGTTCGTCGAGGGCCAGTCGGGCACGAGTGCGCATGAGATGTCAGCGCATGGCTGTCGCCCTCCGGAAGATCGCGGATTTTGTCGGACAACAAAAACGCCGCCCGAAGGCGGCGTTTCAAGATCGATAGCGTTGAAACGACTACGTGTTCCCACCCTCATCCCCGCCGCCCGTCTTCGGCGCATCGGATGAACCGCCCTCGTTGTTGAAGCGTGGGGGGCGGTCGCCCTCGTGGCGGGGACCGGAGTGGCGCGGGCCGCGGTCGTGATCGCGACGCGGGCCGCGATCGGATCCGCCGCGTCCACCGCCGCCTTCACGGCGAGGACCGCGATCGCGGTCGCCGAAGCCGCCGCGTCCGCCACGGTCGCTGCCGCCGCCCGGGCCGTCGCGGCGCGGTGCGCGCGCGGAGGCTGCCATCTCCTCCTCGGTCGGAGGAGGAAGGAGCGGCTTGCGCGAGAGGCGGATCTTGCCGCTGTCGGGCTCGATCCCAACCACCTGCACCTCGACTTCATCGCCGATCTGCATCACGTCCGTCACCTGGCCGACGCGGCCATGGGCCATTTCCGAGATGTGCAGCAGTCCGTCCTGACCCGGCAGGATCTCGACGAACGCTCCGTACGGCTCGATGCGCTTGACCGTGCCTTTGTAGTTCTTCCCGATCTCGGCCGAGGCGGTGAGACCTTTGATGATGTCGATGGCGCGCTGGGCGGACGTGACGTCGCTCGAGGCGATGGTCACCTTGCCGTCGTCCTCGACGTCGATCTTCGTGCCGGTCTCCTCGACGATCCAGCGGATGGTCTTGCCGCCGGAGCCGATCACGTCGCGGATGCGGTCCTTCGGGATCTGGATGGTGTAGAGGCGCGGCGCGTACTCGGAGAGCTCCGCGCTCGGTACCGCGATCGCCGCATCCATCTTGTCGAGGATGTGGATGCGCCCTTCCTTCGCCTGCGCCAGGGCGCGGGCCATGATCTCGCGCGGCAGACCGGCCACTTTGATGTCCATTTGCAGCGCGGTGATGCCCTTGCGCGTGCCGGCCACCTTGAAGTCCATGTCGCCTTCATGGTCTTCCATGCCGGCGATGTCGGAGAGGATGGCCACTTCACTGGCGTGCTCGCCGGTGACCAGACCCATGGCCACACCCGCCACTGCCGACTGCAGCGGAACGCCCGCCTGCATCAGAGCCAGCGAGCCGCCGCATACGGACGCCATCGACGACGAGCCGTTCGACTCGAGGATGTCGCTGACGATGCGGATGGTGTAGGCGAAGTCTTCCTGCGGCGGCAGCATCGGAGCGAGCGCGCGGCGGGCAAGGTTGCCGTGGCCGATCTCGCGGCGGGCCGGGCCGCGCATGAATTTCACTTCGCCGACCGAGAACGGCGGGAAATTGTAGTGGAGCATGAAGCGCTGGAAGGTCTCGCCTTCGAAGTCTTCGATCTTCTGCGCTTCCTGCGGCGTGCCGAGGGTCACGGTGACGAGCGCCTGCGTCTCGCCGCGGGTGAAGATCGCGGAACCGTGGGTACGCGGGAGCACGCTCAGGTCGATGGTGATGGGACGGATCTCGGTGAAGGAGCGGCCGTCGACGCGGCGGTTTTCCTTCAGCATGAGGTTGCGGAAGATCTGCACTTCCATCTCACCCCAGGCAGCGCCGACGGCGGCCAGCCTTTCGGTATCCTCGGCCGGAACGGTGCCGAGGATCTGCGTCTTGAGGTCCTTGAGAGCGGCGTAGCGCTCAAACTTGCCCTTGGTCTGCATCGCCGTCTTGAGCGTTTCGCCGTACTGGGCCATTAGTTCATGCAGCAGCTCGTCAGTAAATTTCGGCGTGTAGGTCACTTCGAGTTTCGGCTTGCCCGCTTCGGCGCGCAGCTCGAGCTGAAGGGCGCACAGGCGGCGGATCTCGTTGTGCGCGGCTTCGAAGGCGTCGAGGACGACGCTCTCGTCGACTTCGCGGGCGCCCGCTTCGACCATGACGATGGCGTCGGGCGTACCGGCCACGACAAGGTCGAGGTCACAGAGGTCGCGCTGCGCGTTAGTCGGGTTGACGACGATCTTGCCGTCGATGTAGCCGATGCGGACGGCGGAGATGGGATTCGGGAAGGGGATCTCGGAGATCACAAGGGCGGTGGAGGCGGCGTTGATGGCCAGGATGTCGGGATCGTTCTCACCGTCGGCGGACAGCACGAGGGCGATGATCTGCGTCTCCTGGCGGTAGCCCTTGGTAAACGACGGGCGGAGGGGACGGTCGATGAGACGGCAGGTGAGGATTTCCTTCTCGGTGGGGCGGCCTTCGCGTTTGAAGAACCCACCCGGGATGCGGCCGCCGGCGTAGGTGTACTCCTTGTAGTCGACCGTGAGGGGCATGAAATCGCCGAGGACGGCGCCATCTTTGTAGCAGGCCGTGGCCAGGACAACCGTGTCGCCGTAGCGGATCACGCAGGCGCCGTTGGCCTGACGCGCCACCGCACCGGTCTCGAGCGAAAGCGTTCGCCCGCCGATCTCCAATTCCTTCTTGTGCATTTGATTCCTTTGGTGCCCGAGGCCACTCATCACCTCGATGCGTTTGATTTGTCCGCTGGTGGCCGGACGATGGGATCCGGCCGGAGGGGTTGCGCGTGCTCTCAGGCACGCGCCAGAAAAACCTCGGGCGCACTTGCGTGCGCCCGATTGCTGCGGGCGCTGTCCGCGCCCCGATCTGGTTACTTGCGGATGCCGAGCTTGTCGATGATGGTGCGGTAGCGATCCTGGTCCGTCTTCTTCAGGTAGTCGAGAAGGCGGCGACGGCGGCCGACCAGCTTGAGGAGACCGCGACGGCTGTGATGATCCTTCGCGTGGGTCTTGAAGTGCTCGGTGAGGTAGGTGATCCGATTCGACAGAAGCGCGATCTGCACCTCCGGCGACCCCGTATCGACGTCGTGAACCCGATACGAGGAAATGAGCTCCGTTTTCTGCTGCTTGGTGGTCGGCAAAATCATGTCTCCTTAAGACTTAAACCCTTCTGAATCCAATCGTTCGCTCTGAAACGCGACACCATAACAGCGGCGCAAGTCAAAATCAATCCCGCACGAAGCCAGAGAAGGGGCCAGCTACCTCGGTCCGGTCCAGAACCTCCCCTCATCCCGTAGAATTGCATCCACACCATGGCAACCACCCACGAGTTGGCCATCCCCATCCCGCACGAGGAGATCGCCGCGTTCTGCCGGAAGTGGGGCATCAAGCGGCTGTCGTTCTTCGGGTCGATCGTTCGCGATGACTTCGATCCGGAGCGGAGCGATGTGGATGTGCTGGTGGAATACAAAAAAGATGAGGGCCCTCGAGGATTCCAGATCTTTACCGCGGAGAGGGAGTTGGCGGAGATATTCGGGCGAAAAGTCGATCTCTGCGAGCCGGTTGAGCTGAGTCGCTGGATGATCAAGGATGTGCTTGCCGAGGCGGTTGACGAGTATGTCGAAGCGGTATGACGTAGTCGCACTCGGCGACATGTTGGATGCGGCGAGAGAGATCCAGCAGATTCTCCTCGGTATGGACCGCGATATTTTCGATATGGAGCGGCCGTATCAGTTATCCGTGCTGCATTTGCTGCAAACGATCGGCGAGGCTGCCAATCGCATCCATGACGACTGGCGCCGTGAGCATCCCGAGATCGACTGGCCAAACATCATCGGCATGCGGAACCGGATCGTCCACGATTACCGGCACATCAACTTCGACCGCGTCTGGGAGATCGCCACGATCGAGGTCCCACGTCTGATAGCCGCGCTCAAGTTGTCAATCCCCTCTGATCCGCCATAATCCGCGGCGCATGAAACGCTTCTTCGTCCTCCTCCTCTTCGCCGCCGCAGCCAACGCCGCCACCGTCCAGTCCCCCTCCCAGTTCCTCGGCTTCGAGGTCGGTGCGGACCGCAAGCTCGCCGACTACCGGCAGATCGTTTCCTACTTCCGTGCGCTTGCCGCCGCATCGCCGCGGGTGCGCGTCGAATCGTTAGGGAAGACGACGCTGGGCGAAGACTTCATCATGGCCGTGGTCACCTCCGAGGGGAACATGCGCAACCTCGACCGCATCCGCGAGACTGCCCGGAAACTGGCCGATCCGCGAGGGCTCTCCGAGGATCAGACCGCGCAGCTCGCCCGCGACGGCAAAGCCATCGTCATCGTCACCTGCAACATCCACTCGTCCGAGATCGCCTCGAGCCAGATGGCGATGGAGTGGGCTCATGCGCTGGCCACCGCCGGCGACGCCGAGACCAAGCGCCGCCTCGACAACGTCGTCCTCCTGCTCGTCCCGTCGCTCAATCCCGACGGGCAGATGATGATCACCGACTACTACCGCAAGCTCCTCGGCACGCGCTACGAGGGCGGGCGGCTCCCCTGGCTCTATCACCACTACGTCGGCCACGACAACAATCGCGACTGGTTCATGCTCACACAGGTCGAGACGCAGGAGGTCAACCGCGCCGTCTACCACGAGTGGTATCCGCAGGTGTGGGTCGATGAACATCAGATGGGCACTGACGGCCCGCGCATGTTCATTCCTCCATTCGCCGACCCTGTCGATCCCACCGTCCATCCGCTGATCTGGCGCGAGGCCAACCTGATAGGCACGAACATGGCCTTCCGGCTCGAACAGCAGAACAAGGCCGGGCTCATCTACGGCTACTCGTTCGACGCCTACTGGCTCGGCGGCACGCGGAACACCGGGTGGTGGAAAAACAACACCGGCCTGCTGCTGGAGACGGCGTCGGCGCGCATCGCCTCACCGATCACGATCGATCCGAGCGAGCTGCACGGCGGTCAGAAGGGGCTGATCGACTACAAGGCGACCATCAACCATCCGCATCCGTGGGCCGGCGGGACGTGGCGGATGCGCGACATCATGGACTACGAGCGGATCGCCTCGGACGCACTGCTGGAGACAGCAGCCGACCGCCGCGAAGATCTTCTGCGCGACGTCGCCGTCCGCGCCCGAGCCGCGGTGGCCTTTGGCGGAGCGTTAGGTGTGGCAAGGGCCTATCGCATCCCCCACGATCAGCACGACTGGCCGACAGCGCAGTTCCTGGCGGCGCTCCTGCTCGAGCATGGCGTCGAGATCCAGCAGTCCGAGGCGGGCGACTACTGGATTCCGATGGCGCAGCCGTATTCGCGATTCCTCGTCGAGCTGCTCGAGCCGCAGCGCTACCCCGAGGTGCGGCTCCAGGCTGGGAAGGACATTCTCCGGCCGTACGACGTCGCTTCATGGACGCTGCCGCTGGCCATGGGGGTGACGGTCGAGAAGACGACGATGCCGGCCAAGGGCTACAACCCGGTCATCGAGATCAAGCCGCGGACGAAAGAGGTCATCCTCCGCCACGTCGCCCAACCGAAGCCGCGCATCGCCATTTACAACCCCTGGGGCGGCGCGCTCGACGAGGGATGGACGCGCTGGCTCCTCGACACCTACGGCTTCACACCGAAGTCGCTCCATCCGCAGGAAGTGAAAGCCGGCCTGCAGAACCTCGATGTCTTCATCCTCCCCGACATCGACAAAGAGGAGATCGCCAACGGCAAGCGCGCGGGCGGTGAAGGGGCGATGAAGTATGTCGATGAGCTGCCGCCGGAGAACCGCGGCGCGCTCGAGAAAGAGGGGGCGCAGGCGCTGAAGACCTTCGTCGAGAACGGCGGCACGCTGCTGGCCTTCAACGCCGGCTGCGACTACGTCATCGACAACTTCAACATCCCGGTGCGCAACGTCCTGGCCAAGGCGGCCGACTTCTCCGTCCCCGGCTCACTCGTGCGCGTCCACGTCCGAACCGACCACCCGGTGACGGCCGGGATGGCGGAGGAGGCGGCCATCTTCATCGACCGTCCCATCGCCTTCGAGACGACCGCTCCCGGCGGCGAGATGCAGCGCTGGGTGCTGATGACCTACCCCGACGATGCCCGCGACATCCTCGCCTCCGGCTGGATCACCGGCGAGGAGAAGCTGACGCGCAAAGCAGCCGCCGTGGCGATGACGTTCGGCAAAGGCCGCATCGTCCTCTTCGGCTTCCGACCCCAGCACCGCGGCCAGACACACGCGACGTTCCCGATGATTTTCAATGCGTTGTATTGGGGGAGGGAGTAGGGGGTCGGGGGTCGGGGGTCGGAGCGGGGGTGGGGAGTGGGGGG